>JBFIHN010000166.1:0-7468 GCA_041601775.1 Acidimicrobiales bacterium | reverse complement strand
GAACGAGAGTCGTTCCTGTTCGCAAGGAGAGTGTCAAATGCGCCGCCTTCGGTTGCTGTTCGTGTTCGTCGGTGTCGCCGGAATCCTCCTGGCAGGATGCGGGAACGACGACGCGGGCGGAGGTGACGATGGCGCCGAGCGCCCGACGGTCGTCGCCACGACCAACATCCTCGGCGATGTCCTCCGCAACGTCGCCGGAGACCAGATCGACGTCGTCACGATCATGCCCGTGGGCGCCGATCCGCACAGCTTCCAGGCGTCGGCGCAAGAGGCCAACCAGATGCGTGAAGCGGATGCGCTGATCGTCAACGGCGGCGGATTCGAGGAGGGTCTCCTCGACGTCATCGAGGCCGCGACCGACGACGGCACGCCGACCTTCGCGGCGATCTCTGCCGTCGAGACCGTCGAGTTCGGCGAGAGCAGCCACGACCACGAAGACGATCACGCGGACGAGGATCACGCGGACGAGGATCACGCGGACGAGGACGACCACGACCATGCCGACGGGGATCCGCACTTCTTCACCGATCCCGCCCGCATGGCCGACGCGGCAGACGCGATGGCGGCGTTCCTCATCGAGCACGTCGATGGCATCGATGTCGCAGCGCTGCAGGCCTCGGCCGACGCGTACGTCGCCGCCCTCGAAGCCCTCGATGCCGAGGTCGAGGAGGTACTCGCCGCCATCCCCGACGACCGACGGGTCCTGGTCACCAACCACGAGGTCTTCGGCTACTTCGCCGACCGCTACGGGTTCGAGGTCGTGGGAACGGTGATCCCGTCCGGATCGACGGCTGACGGTGCATCCGCTGGTGCGCTCGCAGAACTCGCAGAGTTGGTCGCGGCCGAGGGCGTCCCGGCGATCTTCGCCGACACCTCGTCGAAGAACGAACTCGCCGAGACCCTCGCCGACGAGGTCGGAGGCGACGTCGCAGTCGTGGAGCTCTTCTCCGAGTCGCTGGGCGACGCGTCGTCCGGGGGCGCGACCTATGTTGACATGGTGCGCACCAACGCCGATCGCATCGCCGACGCCCTGGCGGCCTGACGACGTATGGAGCTGATCCTCGAGGCGTTCGAGCCTGCGTTCATGCAACGGGCCCTGCTCGGCGGGGTCGTGGCTGTCGTCGCCACCTCGCTGGTCGGCACGTGGGTCGTCCTCCGCGGCCTCGCCTTCCTCGGTGATGCCCTCGCCCACGGTGTCATCCCCGGTATCGCGCTCGCCGTCTTGTGGGGCTTCAGTCCGATCGTCGGCGCCTTCGTCGCCGCGATCGTCATGAGTGGGCTGGTGAGCGTCGTCTCTGCCCGCACCTCGGTCCGCGAGGACACCGGGATCGGCCTGCTGTTCGTCGGGATGCTCTCCCTGGGCATCGTCATCGTCTCGCGAGCCGACGCATTCGCGACCGAGGTCACCTCGCTGCTCTTCGGTGATGTCCTCGGTGTCACCGTCGCCGACATCCGTGGACAGTCCGTCGCCACGGCGGTGGTCGTGGTCGCGACGGTCGTGCTCTACCGGCCGTTCCTCGCGCTGACGTTCAACCGGGACAAGGCGCAGACCCTGGGAATGCGCC
This sequence comes from Acidimicrobiales bacterium, assembly GCA_041601775.1. Lineage (GTDB taxonomy): Bacteria > Actinomycetota > Acidimicrobiia > Acidimicrobiales > Salinilacustritrichaceae > Salinilacustrithrix. The sequence goes on along the minus strand of JBFIHN010000166.1, from coordinate 5,903 downwards.
CCGGCCCGACCCAGGCCGCGCTCCTGACGCTCCTCGCCCTGAGCATCGTCGCCAGCTTCCAGGCCATCGGGACGTTGCTCGTCGTCGGTCTGCTCATCGGACCGCCGGCAACCGCATCGCTGCTGGCGCGACGGGTGCCGACGATCATGGTCGTGTCGATCGCGTTCGGCGCCCTGGCCGTGGTCACGGGGCTCGTCGTCAGCTTCCACCACGGCACGGCCGGGGGAGCGACCATCGCCGGCTTCAGTGTGGCCCAGTTCTTCGTGGTCCTGGCCGCACGGGAACTCGCGACAGGAGTCCGCCGACTGTCGCTCGGCACGGACGGCGCCGTCTCCACGTCGTAGCAGCCCGACGTGCCGGCCGAGTTCGGAGATCTCCACGACGCGATCGAATCCGGGGACGTCTCGCTCGGGGGCGTCGCCGGGTCAGGGTGCGTCGGTCGCGACCAGGACGACGGGGCACGGCATGCGTCGCAACAGGCGGAAGGCATGCGAGGGAGCGGTCCTGCCATCGGATGCGAGGTCGACGCCGACGACCACGGCAGCGGCGGTGAACCGGTGGGCTGCCTCGCACACGGCCCGTGCGGAGTCGCCCGCCAGGACGAGTGTCTCGGTGAGTTCCGGTGCGTAGTGGGCGACGGAGTCGACGAGCGTCTCGGTGTCGGATCGTTCGTTGCGACGTCGATGAGCGCCGACGACGACGTAGCGGTGGGCGGGGCCGAACAGGTTGATCGCGTGATCCAGCGCGCGGCTGCCGCAGCGCTCGCTCTGTGCCGTGATCAACACCACGGGACGTGGGTCATCCTTGGTCCCGGAGGGCACCGTGGGCTCTCGGGCGGACTTCGTCATGGTCGGCGCGGCGTGTCGGGTGTGACGACAACGATGGTGGTGGCGTCGCAGTTGCCCAGGACCCGCTCGACGGTGCGGCCGAGGTAGAGGTGCCCTTCGACCGCTCGGCGGGTGGCCCCGACGACCACGAGGTCGGTCTCGTGGTGTTCGGCGAGGGCGAGGATGCCCTCGCCGGTGCTCGCAGCCCGGATGACGGCCATGGTCGATCGGGCGCCGAGTTCTCGGGCGCGTTCGTCGGCGCTGTCGAGGATCTGTTGCTGGGCCGTGAGGGCGCCGGTCTCGCGCCGTCCCAGGTTGATGGACGAGCGCCGACTCGGGTTGCCGACGGGTTCGTCGTCGGCGGTGTCGACGACGTGGGCGAGCACGGCTCGTGTCCCGATGCTGGCACTGATGTTCAGGCCGAGTTCCTGTGCTGCTCTCGAGGACGGGGTGCCGGCGATGGGGATGAGCACCCGACCGTACGCAGGTGGTTGCCGGCCGTTGACCGACAGGCCACGGCGAACGATCACCACGGGTACCGGACTGCGTTTGGCGAGGTCCGCGACGAACTCGGGCAGGATCTGGCCGGGGTCCGTGGGGGCGCTGCAGCCGACGACGACGGCACCGAAGCCGAGTCGGAGTTCGGTGATGATGGCGTCGACGTCGTAGCGGGCAGGGAGCGTCCGCACCTCGACCGGGTGCTCGTGGAGCACCGAATGCAGGACCCCGAGGTCCACGCGGCGTCCGTTCTCCGTGACGGTCGCGAGCGTGACCGGGACCTCTGCCGGCCAGGCCATGGCGACGATCTGGGCGGCCATGACCGAGTTGCTGGCCCCGCGTGTCGGCACGAGTACCGGGTCGGCTCGGACGAGGAGGTTGGATCGCAGTGCCTCCTCGCGGTCGAGACGCTGCCGTTCCTCCGGTGTGCCGTCCCAACCGGCCAGTACCCGCCGCAGCAGGGGTGGTGCGGCCATGGACGTGGCGATGGCCATGAGCACGATCACGGTGTACGACGCCTGGTTGAGCACGCCGAGGGAGATGCCGACGGTCGCGATCACGATCTCGAGTGCGCCGCGAGCGTTGAGCCCGACACCGAGTGCGGCGCCCTCTCGCATCGAGAGCCCGGTGAGCGCGGCACCGATCACCGACCCGCCGAACTTGGCGACGCTGGCCACTGCGAGGACGACCACCGCCCACAGCAGGACCTCGGGGTCGCCGAGCAGTCCGAGGTCGACGCGGAGTCCTGCGGTTGCGAAGAACACGGGGGCGAACAGGTTCGTCGTCGCGACCTCGATCGGTTCGATCATGCGGTGGTCACGCAGCCGGCTCCGGCCCACCAGGACGCCGGCTACGAACGCGCCGAGGACGGCTTCGACGCCGAGCCACTGGGTGACGGCGCCGGCGGTCAGCGCGGCGAGGATGAGGACGCCGGTGGCGGCGCCGGGCGCGGAGTCGCGGAGGCGGAGGCGGGTGAGTGACCAGTCGAGCAACCGCTGTCCGACCGTGAACGCGAGGAGGAAGAACACGCCGAGTCCGAACACGGTCGAGCCGATGGCGCCGAGGTCGATCGTCCCGGCTTGGGCGAGACCGGCGACCACGCCGAGGATCACCCATCCGACGACGTCGTTGGCCATTCCTGCGGCGAGCGTGAGTTGCCCGAAGTCCCGGCGCATGAACCCCATGTCGGTGAGGATCTTGGCGATGACCGGCAACGAGGAGATCGACAGTGCGGCGGCAAGGAACAGGGCGAACACGGTGCGGTCGCCGCCATCGCCGATGAAGACGGTGGGCATCGCCATACCGACCCCGAATCCGAGGAGGAGAGGAACGACGAGACTTCCCGTGGAGACGATCCCCGCCGCCCGTCCGAGGCGTCGGATGAGCCCGAGGTCGGTCTCGTCGCCGGTGACGACGAGGAGGAACACGACGCCGATCCAACCGACCGTGAAGATCATCGCGGTCTGCACGTCGTCGGGCGGGAACAGCCACTCGAAGACATCCGGAGCGACCCGTCCGAGGATCGAGGGTCCGAGCACCACGCCGGCAGCCAGTTCGCCGACGACGGCCGGTTGCCCGAGGCGTCGGGCGACCGATCCGAGGGCTCGGGCGACGACGACGATCGTCAACAGTGCGACCCAGAAGACCAGGAGTTGGTGCTCCTCGGGTGGATGGAGGTCGGTCATGGTGTCAGGCTCAGTTCGCTTGTCATGGAGGGACTCGGCGCACGGTCTGCGGGTGTGAGGAGCACGGGCACGTCGTGGGCGGCGCTCAACTCGAGGCTCTGCTCGAGCGCTCGACGAGTTGGGGTCCGACCCGGTCGGGTTCCGGTGACGACGAGGTCGGGGACCCCGACCTCATCGAACACCGCGGCCACCTGCCGCGATCCGCTGGTGGTGACGATCCTGTTGTCCGTCGTCGAACACGGCCGGACCAGTGTCCGCATCGAAGCGGCCGCACGCTCTCGTTCGCCGGTGTCGATCCCGGTGCTGAAGGCCTCGTGACCCACGGTGCCGACCACGGTCACCAGATCGGTGTGCTGGCCGATCGGCGTCGGGATGGCATCGATCACCGCGCCCAGCTGGGTGATCGGAGCGACCACGACGACGTGCATGTGCCCGAACGGGAACGGGGAGCGGTGGACGAGATCGAGATGGACGGGCGATCGGTGTCGCCAGATCGTGGCGAACAGGGCGGGAATGACGACCATGGCACCGAGGAGCGCAGCGGCGACCCACCACATCGAGGCGCTGTGACCGTGAGCGACCAGTCCTCGGGCGATCACGAAGCCCGATGCGTACCAACCGATGACGACGAGTATCGAACTCATTGTTCCTCCCCCGGAAGAACGGACCGATGCAGCTGGTTCACGGTTTCGCATGTCTGTGACGATCGGACGCGCGCTCTGTGCGGTTCCGTGGCGCGGTTCCGTGCCCGCTGGCGCACGCTGGTCGCGGCCAAGTCGTCGACAGATCTGCGACACTTCGTCATGCGCGCGTCACGCGAACCCACGAAGCTTGGGATCCGCGGTCATCGTGAGGCCCATCACATCGAGGAGACAGGATCCGAACCGAGATGAGCAGTGCGCCAACGCCGGTCAACGCGAAGCTGCTGATCGTCGAGGACGACGACCGGATCCGAGCGTCGCTCCGGCTCGCGTTGCGGGAGGAGGGCTACGCCGTCGAGGTGGCCGCCGACGCGACCGAAGCGCTGTCGCGGTTCAACGCGGAGGAACCGGACCTGGTCCTTCTCGACGTCCTGCTCCCTGGCATGGACGGCCTCGAATGCTGTCGGACGATACGTCGGACCAGCGCCGTTCCGGTCGTGATGTTGACCGCGCGCGACGATTCTCACGATGTCGTCGCTGGTCTCGAAGCGGGCGCCGATGACTATGTCACGAAGCCGTACAACGTCAAGGAGGTCGCGGCTCGGATCCGGGCGCTCCTGCGCAGGACCCAAGGGTTGTTGCCGGTCAACGGCGCGGCCCGCGAGTTCGGTCGCCTCGAGGTCCGCGTCGACGAAGGGACCGTGACCGTCGGCGGTGAGCCCGTCGAACTGACGCGTACGGAGTTCCGTCTGCTCAGCGAGTTGATCAACCACGAGCGCAAGGTGTTGTCGCGTGACCAACTCCTCGAGCTCGTGTGGGGTTATGACTACTACGGCGACGTCCGCGTGGTCGACGCCCACATCCGGCGGTTGCGGGCGAAGATCGAACAGGATCCCTCCGAACCCGAGTACGTCACGACGGTTCGGGGTCTCGGCTACAAGTTCGACCCGAAACCCGACTGACCGGTCCGAGAAAACAGGAGTCCTGCATCGATGTCTCGGGGCCCGCGCCGAACCCGCCTGCGAACTCGGATCGTGCTCCGCGTCGGGGCACTGGTCGCCGGCGTGTCGCTGCTGCTGGGCGTGTCGACCTACTACGTCGTCCGCGACGTCCTCATCGAGGAACGGGAGCAGAGCACCGTCGATCAGTTCACCGCGAACGCGGCGCTCGTCGGTGCTGCCCTTCGAACCGACGACATCGACGAGGTCGCGCTCTTGTCGTCGCTTCGTCCCGAGGTGCGGGCACGCGAGCTGCTCTTCACCGACGGCCAGTGGTTCACGTCATCGCTCCAGACCCAGCCGGACGATCTACCGCCCGCGCTCGTCCGGACGATCGACGTGGGACGTGCAGCGAGCCAACGGTTCCGGGTCGACGACCGGCTGTACATCGCCATCGGGGCACCGCTCGACGGCGGCGACAAGTACTTCGAGGTGTTCTCGCTCGGTGACGTGCAGTCCACGCTGACGACCCTGCGCAACACGTTGTTCGCGGTCGGCGGCCTGGCCACTGCTGCCGGCATGGTGATCGCCGGCTTGATCGGACGGCGGATTGCCGGGCCGCTCGAGTCGGTGAGCCGCGCCGCAGAAGGCATCGCCGATGGCGATCTGAGTACTCGACTCGACGACGACGCCGACGAGGAGGTCGCTCGAATCGCGACGTCGTTCAACCGGATGGCTGACGCGCTCGAAGCGCGCATCGACCGAGAGTCACGATTCGCGGCTGACGTGAGCCACGAACTCCGATCACCGCTCACCACATTGCTGAACACCGTGTCGGTGCTCGAGCACCATCGAGGCGGACTCTCCGCCGACGCGGACGAGGCACTCACCCTGCTCGCCGGAGACGTGAAACGGTTCGAGCGGATGGTCGCCGACCTCATCGAGATCTCCAAACACGACGCAGGCTCGGCCCGTATCGATCTCGAGGACGTCGTCCCCGCACAGATCGTGACCACCATCCTTCGCCGTCTCCGCCAGGAATCGGTTCCCGTCGAGCACGCGGATGCTGCTGTCGACGCTCTCGTCACCGTCGACGTCCATCGACTCACGGTCGTGCTCCGGAACGTGATCGAGAACGCCATCGCCTACGGCGACGGACCGACCCTCGTCACCATCGACGCCACCGACACGGACGTGCAGATCATGGTCGACGATGCAGGACCAGGCGTCGACCGCCACGAACGTGACCGGGTGTTCGAACGATTCGCTCGCGGGGTACACGGCGAACGACGCAGCACGGCGGACGGCAGCGGG
>JBFIHN010000165.1:0-7493 GCA_041601775.1 Acidimicrobiales bacterium | reverse complement strand
TGGCGGCGTCGTAGTCGTCGCGGGTGATCCAGCCCTCCTCGAGCATGCCGTCGAGCACCGAGTCGCGGCGGAAGACCGCGGTCTCGGGGTTCCGGGCCACGTCGGTCGACTCGGGCGAGCGGATGAGCGCGGCGAGGTAGGCGGCCTGGGAGAGGTCGACGTTGCGGATCGAGACCCCGAAGTAGATCCGCGCGGCCGCCTCGGCGCCGTAGGCCCCACGTCCGAAGTACACGGTGTTCAGGTAGCGCTGGAGGATCTCGTTCTTCGAGAACTCGCGCTCCAACTTCACTGCGAGCACCGCTTCTTTGAGCTTGCGCGTGATCGTGCGCTCCGAACTCAAGAAGGCGTTCTTGGCGTACTGCTGGGTGATGGTCGAGCCGCCCTGGGCCGAACTGCCCCGGACCTCCTGGTACACGGCGCGGGCGATGCCGATCGGGTCGATGCCGGCATGGGTGAAGAAGTTGCGGTCCTCGGCGGCCAGGACGGCGTCGATGAAGGTCTGGGGGATCTCCTCGAGCGGGAGCGAGACCCGGTCCTCCTCGCCTGCCAGCTTGGCGATGGCGTTGTCGGGTCCGCAGCCCTGGGTGACGTCGCTGGCGCAGACGAAGGTCGACTGCAGGAGCGGGTCCTCGTCAGGGAGTTCGACCTGCCCCAGCACGAAGCCGGCCCCGGAGAGCAGTGCCACGAACACGAGCGCGACCAGGAACAGGCTGCGGCGGAACCGCCACAGGATGCTGCGTCGTGCCTGCGGCTTCCGTCCTGCCTTCTTCGACGCCTTCTTCGGGGCCGTCTTGGCCGTCGACTTCTTCGACGCCGTCTTCTTCTTCGGGCGGGACTTCGCTGCCGGCTTCGTGGATCGTGCTGCCATGAGAGGGTGCGGCCGCGGAGTCGCGACGGCCGGTGATCCTACCGGTGGACCGGGCCGATCCAGGGGGCACCAGCCACGCGACGACCACGACCACGGGGAGCGCGAACGCGGCTGCGGTGGCGACACCCACGGCGTGGTCGGACAACGCGACCCCCGACCACCCCCACAGCGGAAGCACACCGAAGGCGACGGCGCCGCCGAGGAGCGCTCGACGGCGAGGGTCTCCGGGCAGGGGGGGTGCCGTCGACGCCCGGGCGGTTCCGGCCAACACCAAGGCCACGACCGCGCCACCAGCCGCGGCGTGCACCGCCGCGGTGGCCGCACCGAACACGACGAGCGAACCGGTCAGCCCCGGCACGGCAGCGACCAGTCCGACCGGGTGGCCGGCCGCGAGGGCCAGCACGCCGCCCGCGGCCAACAGGAGTCCGGCACCACCGGCGTCGGGCAGGTCCTGGGCGAGCACGACCACCCCGGCGCCGACGACCGCGAGCGGCAGGCGACCGTGGACGCCGTCGACCCGCCGCACCGACGCCAGCGCGAGGGCTGCGACCACACCAACGGCGGCCCCGGCCAGACCGACCCGGTCGGTCTCCTCCGCCAGGCGCGGGGTGTGGTCGACCGCCGCGCTGACCGCCAGGAGCAGGGCCGGCATCGCCACCGCACCGCCGCCTGGGTCCCGGTCGGTGCTCCAGAGGGCAGCGGCCAGGGCCACGCCGATGCCCGCCAGCGCGACCAGGGCGCCGGTGTCGGCATCGTCGACGACCACGCCCGCGGCGACGGCGAACACGGCGAGGGCGGTCACCGCGGTCGTGACCCGGCCGTGGCCGTCGACCAGTCGCCCGAGCGCCACGAGGAGCGCCACGGCCACGAGGGCGCCGGCCAGCCAGCGGTCCGGGAGGTCGACACCACGCACGGTGGCCGCGACCGCGAAGGCCGACAGGCCGGTCAGCGCCGTGGACCGCGCCACGAGACGACGGGGTGACGACGAGGCGACGAGGACTGCGAGACCGACGCCGGCCACGGCGACGGGTCGGGTGGCGACGAGGCGACTCCAGTTCGCCGACTCCGACGACGCTGCGAGCACGGCCCAGCCCACGGCAGCGGCGCCCGCGACGAAGGAGACCGTGGCGTCGGCGACGCGACGCGAGAGGTCGCTCGAGGCCCGGGCCAGCACGACCAGGGCCACGGCGGCGAGCGCCGGCCCGACGACGACCGCGACGAACAACCCGGTCACGACGGCCATCCGGCGAGGACCACGGCGGCGATGCTCACGGCGACGGCGAGGACCCGGCGCACCGCAGCGACCCGGGGACGGGTGTCGCTGGTCATCAGGGCGAAGGCCGCGACCGTGGCGAGCGTGGTCGCCGCGACGCGGTCGACGAGGGCCCCACCCGGTCCGGCCCCGACCGCGATTGCCGCGGCCAACGCACCCCCGGCGAGGGCGACCACACAGCGTTGGAGGTTCACACGCTCGGCGTCGACCCGGATCGACAAGACGATCGCCGTGGCCGCGCACCAGGCGGAGGCGGCCGCGGTGGCGGGTCCGACGACGCCGGCGTTGCCGAGCACGCTCTGGATGCCGGCGAGGTCGTCGAAGGTCACGGTCGAGAAGCGGACGCCGACCGTGGCGGTGGCGAGCAGGATCGATGCGGTGCTCCACCGGCTGCGGGTCGCGAGGCCGAGCAGGACGGCAGCGACCACGATCGACCCGGTCGAGGTCAGTGCCAGGCCGGCGGCGCCGACAGCGGCGCCGGTCTCGATGGCGCCCGGTGACACGCCCGCCGCCCGCGTGGCAGCGGGGGCGGTCACTGACCCCGTTGTCCTCGGACGGGGAACGTCTGCACCAGGTGGTTCCAGCCGCAGCCGTCGCAGACCTCGATCACGTAGCAGGTGCACTCCGTCGTGGTGCGGCGCACCTTGTCCATGTCCTCGCGATCCTCCACGGCGTAGCCGTTCTTGGGGAGGTGGGGACCGAAGGCGTAGGTCACCAGGACGAGGAAGCGGTCCTCGCAGATCGGGCAGACCTCGGACGTCTTCCGGGCGATGTTGCCCGCCGCTCGCCGGAGTTCGGGGTGGGCGTCGCACACCTCGTGGAGAGCGACTCGGCCCTTCTTGACCTCGTTGACGAGGGCCAGCCGCGCCATGCGGTAGTCGACGGCACCCAGCGCGGGGTCGGCGTCGGCACCGCGGATCGAGGCGCCCGGGTCGAAGGACATCACGACCGAGAGTAGCGACTCCCCCGTCGGACCCGACGCGCCGTCCATCCCGCGGCGTGGGGTGGCGGGCAGACTGGGATCCATGGCTTGGACCCCGTTCACCGTGGCCGCCCCGACGGGGGCCGCGCTCTCCGACGACGCCGTCACCTACGGACCCTGCATCCCGCGCGAGGACACCTTGCGCCTGTTGGGCGACGTGGCGGGCAAGCGGGTCCTCGACCTCGGCTGCGGTGCAGGCACCAACGCCGTGGCGCTGGCCCGCGCCGGAGCCCGGACGATCGCCGTCGACGAGTCCGCCGACCAGGTCGCGCACGCCCGGGCCGCGGTCGACACCGCGGAGCTGCGGGTCGAGCTGCACCACGCCTCCCTCGCCGAGCTCGCCTTCTTGCGCGCCGACACGATCGACGCCGTGATCAGCGTCGGTTCCCTGGTCCAGGTGGCCGACATCGGTCGGGTGTTCCGTCAGATCCACCGGGTCCTGCGAACCGAACACGTCTTCGTGCTCGCCGTGCCCCATCCGGCGTTCACGCAGCTCGGCCTCGGCCTGGACGACGGACTGGCCGTGCGCCACTCGGCCTTCGACCTGCAGCCCTTCGCCGAGGACGACCCACGCGCCGGGACGTTCAACCGGTCGACCAGCGCGGTCTTCGTCGAGCTCGGCAGGGCCGGGTTCCGGGTCGACACGCTGCTCGAGCCGGCCCCGACCGACGAAGGTGGACCCCACTGGTCGCCCGCCATGGCCAAGGTCCCGGCAACCCTGATCCTCCGGGCCCGCAAAGAAGGCATCTGACCCGTTCTCGACGCCCTGGGCGTCGGCCCCCGACGGCTACGACGTCGAGTTCGGGGGGGTGGTGGATCGTTCGGCCCACCAGGCGAGGAGGCGTCGTTCGGCCTCCTCCGGGCCGAGGGGGCCCTCTTCCATCCGGGCCTCGAGCAGGAAGTCCATGGCCTCCCCGACCGTGCGCGACGGCTCGATGCCGAGCAGCTCCATGACCCGGGCGCCGTCGAGGTCGGGGCGGATCGAGTCCAGCTCCTCCTGCTCCTTGAGCCGTTCGATCCGCGCCTCGAGCCGGTCCATGCGGCGCGACAGCATGTCGGCCTTGCGCTGGTTGCGGGTCGTGCAGTCACAGCGGGTCAGCTCGTTGAGTCGCGGCAGCAGTTCGCCGGCGTCGCGCACGTAGCGGCGCACGGCGGCATCGGTCCAGGAGTCCTCGCCGTAGCCGTGGAAGCGCAGGTGGAGGAAGACCAGCTTGGAGACGTCGTCGATCATCTCGTTGGAGAACTTCAGCGCCTTCATGCGCTTGCGGGTCATCCGCGCACCGACGACCTCGTGGTGGTGGAAGCTCACCCCGTTGGCGCCGATGGCCCGGGTCGCCGGCTTGCCAACGTCGTGGAACAACGCCGACAACCGCAAGACGAGGTCGGGGGAGGTGTTGTTGACCACCGCGATCGTGTGGGCGAGCACGTCCTTGTGGCGATGGATCGGGTCCTGCTCGACGCGCATCTCGGGCAGCTCGGGGAAGAACTCCTGCGCGAGACCGGTGTCGGTGAGGAACCACAGCCCGGCCGAGCAGTCGGGGAGGACCACCAGACGGCACAACTCGTCACGGATCCGCTCCGCCGAGACGATCGACAGGCGGTCGGCCATCTTCTCGACCGCGCGCACGAGCTCGGGCTCCGGCGTCAGGTCGTAGCGATTGAGGAACCGGGCGGCGCGCAGCATCCGCAACGGGTCGTCGCCGAAGGACTCCTCCGGTGCCAGCGGCGTCCGCAGCACCTTGTGGACCAACAGGTCGGCCATGCCGTCGAAAGGGTCGACGAGGGTGGCGTCGGGGAGCGACAGGGCCATCGCGTTGACCGTGAAGTCACGGCGCGACAGGTCCGCCTCGATGCCCAGACCCGACGACGCGGTCGCGAAGACGACCTCGGGCTTGCGCGAATCGGGCGAGTAGGCCTCGGCCCGGTGGGTCGTGATCTCGTGGCTCACCCCACCGATCCGGCAGCCGATGGTCCCGAACCGCTTGCCCTGGGTCCAGACCGCCTCGACCCCGTCGAGCGTCTTGATGACCGCCTCGATGGCGTCCGGGTCGGCGTCGGTGGTGAAGTCCAGGTCGTTGGGGACCAGGCCCTCCCCGGACGGACCGGCGAGGAACAGGTCGCGGACGACTCCACCGACGAGGTAGAGCCGGTGGCCGGCGGCGGCGAAGGCGTCGGCGAGCGGGCGGATGCCGTCGAGGACGGGTTCGAACCGGTCGGGGATCACCGCAGCGACGCTACGACGCGTCGGACGAACCCGCGAACTCCGCGGCGACCTCGACATGGAATCGGTCGAGCACCTCGCGGCGCGCTTCCCCGGTCCCGAGGGTGAAGTCGGGGATGATCAGCTCGTCGACCCCGGCGTCGCGATAGGCCGCCACGATCTCCACCAACTGCTCGGCATTGCCGACCATGGTCCGCCGGCCGAGGTCTCGGTCGCGCATCTTGGTGACGAACGCTTCGTCGTCGGACAGGAACAGCAACGCCTGCGTCGAACGCCGGATGGTCGCGGGGTCCCGGTCGATCTCCGCGCACCGCTGGTCGAGCACGCCCGACTTGTGGGCGAACACCTCGGGATCGGACCAGACGTTCCACTCGTCGGCGTAGCGGGCCGTGATGCGCAACGTCCGCTGCTCGCCGCCGCCACCGAGGAGCAGCGGCAGCGGCCCCGACGGCTTGGGCTCCATCGGGGCGCCCGACAGTTGGTAGTGCGCGCCGTCGAAGTCGAACCGGTGCTCGTCGCGCAGGCCGCGCACGACCGCGCACGCCTCCTCGAAGCGGTCCATCCGCGTCTTGAGCGACCCCAGGTCGATGCCGTAGCGCTGGTGTTCGTTGATCTGCCAGCCGGCACCGAGGCCGAGGATCACCCGACCACCGCTGATCACGTCGGCCGTGGCCGCCTGGTTGACCAACACGGCGGGATGGCGGTACGTGTTGCCGCACACCAGGGTGCCGATGCCGATGCGAGGGACGGCAGCGGCGAGCGCAGCGACCACGCTCCAGCACTCGAGCATGGGCCCGTCGACGGCGGCGTCGTCGTCCGGCTCACCGTTCGGCATGAAGTGGTCGGCCACGTAGACCCGGTCCCACCCCGACAGCTCCGCGTGTCGTGCCACCTCGACGATGTCGCCCCAGGGTTGGTTGGTACCGGGCCACACCGCGAATTCCATGCGTGTGATGCTAATGACGGGAACTCCCGCCGAGACCTCGCTAGCGGAGGAGGTCGATCCGGAGCTCTTCTGGCTCCTCGGCCGCGGCGATCGCGACGTCGTTGTCGACCACACCGCCGCGGACGAGTCGCGACAACGCCTGGTCCATGGTCTGCATGCCGTGGTAGTCGCCGTCGGCGAGCAGGGCTCGGAGTTCTGCGTCGGCCCCATCGGCGATGCAGTGCTCGATCTTGGCCGTGTGGACCATCGACTCGACCGCCGCCACCTGTTCACCTGCGACGGTGGGGAGCAGTCGTTGCGCGAGCCCCCCGGCGAGCGAACGGGCGAGCGCGGCCCGGATGATCGGACGCTCGTCGACCGTGAACAGCTCCAGGAACGAGTTGACCGCGCTCTGGATCGAACGACCGCCGATGGCGGCGAAGACCACGCGACCACGGGCCACGGCATCGATCACGGCCAGCGCGGTGTCGCGGTCGACGATGTCGGACACCGCGACGATGTCGGCGTCGAGCTTGGATGCCGTACGGACGCCGTCGGCGATGGAACGCACGTCAGCGCCGACTTCGAGTTGGCTGACGAGGCTGGCGCCGTCGCGATGGAGGACCTCGATGGGGTCCTCGACGGTGACGATGTGACACGGACGTGTCTGGTTGGCATGGTCGACCAACGCGGTGAGCGTGGTCGTCGCGCCGTTGCCCACCGCGCTGGCCACGAGCACCAGACCGCGCTCGACCCCCGCGAGCGACGCCGCAGCGGGAGGGAGGTCGAGGTCGGCGATCGTGCGGATCTGGTCGGGTACGGCGTGGAGGACCAGCGCCACCGATCCCCGTTGGCGGAACACGGCGAAGCGAAAGCGGCCCACACCGGCCGCGGAGTGTGCGCCCACGACCGACCCGAGGCGGATCAGCTCGTCCTGCTGGTTGGAGTCGAGCATCGCCTGGGCGAAGACGGCGACGTCCTCGGCGGTGAAGGGTTCGTCGCCGTGGCGCACGAGTTGGCCACCGACACGCAGGACCGGAGCGCTGCCGGGCTTGCAGTGGAGGTCGGAGGCCCCGGCGCCGACCATGGCACGAAGGAGTTCCTGATGGTCCACGACTCCGTGATCGGCCGATCGGACCGACTTCTTGAGGGTCAGAGGTGATGGATCTGGCGGACCTGGTCGATGACCGATGACCCCGGTCCGGCGCTGGTGACCCCTTCGGG
>JBFIHN010000164.1:0-7495 GCA_041601775.1 Acidimicrobiales bacterium | reverse complement strand
GGCCGAAGGCGACTTCGACGCCGCAGCCAAGAAGTTGCGGGAGAAGGGTCTGGCCAAGGCCGCGACCCGCGCCGACCGCGACAACGTCGAGGGTGTCGTGGCCGTCGCCGACAGCGACACGGGCGCCGCGATCGTCCAGCTCAAGTCCGAGACCGACTTCTCTGCCAAGTCCGACGACTTCGTCGCCCTGGCCCAGGACGTCGCCGATGCCGTCGCCGCAGGCGGCCCCTCGGCCGCCGACGGTCTCCAGAGCCGGATCGACGACCTCAAGGTCACACTCAAGGAGAACATCGAGCTCGGCTCGGTGACCTTCGTGGCCAAGTCGGCCGAGACCGTGATCGACACCTACGTCCACGTCCAGGACGGGCGGGGCGTCAACGGGGTCATCACCGTCCTCGAGGGTGGCGACGCCGACCTCGCCCACGACATCTCGATCCACATCGCCTTCACCAAGCCGGCCTACCTCACCCGCGACGAGGTCCCCCAGGCCGCGATCGACGAGGAGCGCGAGACGCTCACCGAGATCACCCGCAAGGAAGGCAAGCCCGAGGCCGCGCTCGACAAGATCGTCGAAGGCAAGCTCGGCGGCTGGTTCCGCGACCAGGTGCTCATCGAGCAGAAGTTCGTCCGCGACGAGAAGCAGACGATCGAGAAGCTCCTCGGTGACGCCAAGCTCGTGCAGTTCGAACAGGTCGTCATCGGCGCCTGATCGTGTCCTCGACCGATCTACCGCCCGCCCCCACGCCCGACGAACCCGTGCCCGAGACCCGCTGGAAGCGGGTCTTGCTCAAGCTGTCGGGCGAGGCGTTCGCCGGAGCGGCCGGGTTCGGCATCGACGGTGACACCGTCGGGCAGATCGCCGAGGAGGTCCTCGATTGCCGCCGTATGGGCGTCGACGTCGCCGTCGTCGTCGGTGGCGGCAACCTCTGGCGTGGCATGGCGGGCGCCGGCAAGGGCATGGATCGTGCCCAGGCCGACTACATGGGCATGCTCGGGACGGTCATGAACGCCCTGGCGCTCCAGGACATCCTCGAACGCAAGGGTCAGCCGACCCGCGTCCAGACCGCCATCCACATGGCCCAGGTCGCCGAGCCCTACATCCGTCGCAAGGCGATCCGGCACCTCGAGAAGGGCCGTGTCGTGATCTTCGCGGCGGGTACGGGCAACCCCTTCTTCACGACCGACACGACGGCCGCACTCCGTGCCGTCGAGATCGAGGCAGAGGCCGTGCTCAAGGGCTCGCACTCTGGTGTCGACGGCATCTACACGGCCGATCCCCACAAGGACCCCGACGCCACCAAGATCGACGAACTGTCCTACCTCGACGTGCTCAATCGTGGCCTCGCGGTGATGGACAGCACGGCGATCACCCTGTGCATGGACAACCACCTGCCGATCCTGGTGTTCGACCTGATGTCGGCCGGGAACGTGCGGTCCATCTTGTCGGGTGAGGCGATCGGTACGCTGGTTTCGTGATCGCCGTTCGTCGGCCCCTGACGGGCCTCCTCTCCATCGAGATGTCCGGCAGGGCCGCAGCGCTCGCCGCAGGAGGACGTTCGTGAGCAACGAGATGGTGGAGCTGATCCTCGACGACGTCCGCGACAAGATGGCCGCGACCGTGTCGCACACCCGCGCCGACTTCTCGAGCATCCGCACCGGCCGCGCCTCGCCGGCGCTGGTCGAGAAGCTGAGCGTCGAGTACTACGGATCCGAGGTGCCGATGCAGCAGCTGGCCGGCTTCAGCGTTCCCGAAGCCCGCACGCTCGTGATCACCCCGTTCGACAAGGGCGCGATGTCGGACATCGAGCGCGCCATCCAGCAGTCCGATCTGGGCCTGAACCCCGCCAACGACGGTGCTGTCATCCGGCTCCTGTTCCCGCAGCTCACCGAGGAGCGACGCCGCGACTTCGTCCGGGTCGTGAAGCAGAAGGCCGAGGACGGGCGGGTCCAGATCCGCAACCAGCGTCGGGCGGCGCGCCAGGAACTCGAAGCACTCCAGAAGGACGGCGACCTCTCCGAGGACGACCTGCGCCGAGCGGAGTCCGAGCTCGACAAGGTCACGCAGTCGCGAGAGGCCGAGATCGACAAGGCACTCGACCAGAAGGAGCAGGAGCTTCTCGAGGTCTGAGTCGCCGGAGGTGAACCCCTATGACTGACGACGAAAACCCCGAAGAGCCCCGTCGCCCCGATCCCGAGGGCGTACGCATCATCGGTGCCGACGAGGCCGAGGCCGCGCTCGAGCGCGACGACGTCGCACGTCGACGCGGACCCGACGACCCCCGACCGGGTGACCGCCCGCGGCGGCCCCCGGCCGACGCGCCGGAGCCGGTGCTGCGGTTCCCCCTGTCGTCGACGGCCGGGGAACCCGAAGAACCGGGACCCGAGCTCCCGCACTGGTCCGACCCGCCCACCGGCGAGTTCGGAGCGATCGGTGGGGGCCTCTTCGACGACGAGCCGGCTCCCCGGTCCGACAGTGACTGGTCTGCCCTCTCCTCCGGTGCACCGCGCTGGCGCGACAGTGACGACGCCTGGTCCGACGAACAAGACGTCCGAGCCTTCGGCGACGACGACACCCGAGTCGGCGCGCTCGACGAGTCGGAGCGTCCCGACCCCGAGGACTTCTTCAGCTTCGACGAGATCGCTGATCCGGCACCGGGTCGGTCGGTCTTCGACGAGGGTGGTCCCGAGGAGTTCTACGACGACGACGTCGAGTACTACGACGACGACGTTGCCGACGACGACCCCCGCAAGATCGTCGTCGGTGGTGGTCGGGTGCGTCCCGGCGCGCCGGCCCGTCCTCGGGCGGCGTCACCGGCCGGCGTCGGTGGTGATCGCGACATCCGTCAGGCCGCCGTCGTCGGCGTCGGACTCATCGCGGTTGCCGCGATCCTGTTCCTCCTGGGACCGGCCTGGGCGACGATCCTCGTGGTCACCGTGGTCACGCTGGCCGCCGCCGAGTTCTTCACCAAGGTCACCGAGATCGGGTACCGACCCGCCACGCTGCTCGGTGTCGTCGGCACCGCCGGCGTCGTGATCGGCGCCTATCACCGTGGCGAGTCGGCGATCCCCGTCGCCATGTTCTTGTTGCTGGCGTTCTCGATGCTGTGGTTCCTCGTCGGCGCCGGCAAGGAACAGGCGACGCTCAACATCGGCGTGACCCTCCTCGGCTTCGTGTGGGTCGGCGTCTTCGGCTCCTTCGCTGCCGCGCTCTTGGGCGTCCAGGGCGGTGCCGGCGTGGGCGATGCCGGCAAGGGCATCCTCTTCGGCGCCATCCTGGCCACCATCGGCTACGACGTCGGTGGGTACTTCGTGGGCCGCAGCGTCGGGACCTCGACGTTCTCCGACGCCAGCCCGAACAAGACCATCGAGGGTCTCATCGGAGGATGCATCGCGGCCATCACCGTCGCGCTGATCTACGGATTCATGTCGGAGCCGTTCGCGTCGCTCAGCGACGGCCTCATCCTCGGCGTCACGGTCGCGATCGCAGCGCC
Organism: Acidimicrobiales bacterium; assembly: GCA_041601775.1. Taxonomy (GTDB): domain Bacteria; phylum Actinomycetota; class Acidimicrobiia; order Acidimicrobiales; family Salinilacustritrichaceae; genus Salinilacustrithrix. Next base: position 4,004 of record JBFIHN010000164.1, on the reverse strand, counting down.
GCTGGGTGATCTGTGCCAGTCGATGATCAAGCGCGACCTCGGGATCAAGGACATGGGGTCGGTGCTCCCCGGCCACGGCGGCCTGCTCGATCGCTTCGACGCCCTCCTGTTCGTGCTGCCCGCGGTCTACTTCAGCGCCAAGCTGAGCGACTTCTTCCTCTGACCTCGGATATTTCGTTCGTTCACGCAACCGTTCACGGGGATCAACGAAATTTCGAGAGATAGCGTGGGTGCTGTGACGACGACTGTCTCCATCGCCGGTTCGACCGGCTCCATCGGCACCCAGACACTCGAGGTCGTCGCCGCCGAACCCGAACGGTTCGAGGTCGTCGCCATCGGTGCCAACCGGTCGGTCGAGTTGCTGGCCGCGCAGGCCCATGCCATCCGGCCCAAGGTCGTGGCCATCGCCGACGACTCGCGCGCCGCCGAGCTCGCCGAGGCCGTCCCGCCCGGAACCGAGGTCCATGCCGGGCCCGACGCGCTGGCCGACATCAGCGGTGCGGCCGACGTGTGCGTCAACGGGGTCGTGGGCTTCGCCGGACTCCCCGTCACCCTCGGCACGCTCCACGCCGGCAAGCGGCTGGCGCTCGCCAACAAGGAGTCGCTCATCGCCGCCGCCCCGGTGGTGCAGCAGGCCCGTCAGACCCCAGGCGCCGAGTTGGTGCCGGTCGACTCCGAACACTGCGCCGTGCACATGTGCCTGCGGGCCAACGACAACGACGAGCGGATCGGACGCGTGGTGCTGACCGCCTCGGGCGGCCCGTTCCGTGGCCGGACCCGTGACGAACTGGCCGAGGTGTCGATCGACGACGCCCTCGCCCATCCGACGTGGAGCATGGGACCCAAGATCACCATCGACTCGTCGACGCTGATGAACAAGGGCCTCGAGGTCATCGAGGCCCACGAGTTGTTCGGCGTCTCCTACGACGACATCGACGTCGTCGTGCACCCACAGTCGATCGTCCACTCGATGGTCGAGTACACCGACGGCGCGACGATCGCCCAGCTGTCGATGCCCGACATGTGCCTGCCGATCGCCTACGCCCTGGCCTACCCGGATCGCATCGGGACGCCCTTCGGTGCCATGGACTGGACCGCGGTCGGGCGTCTGGACTTCGAGGCCCCCGACCTCGACGCGTTCCCGTGCCTGGGCCTCGCCTACCGGGCCGGACGGGCCGGGGGATCGGCTCCGGCGACGCTCAACGCCGCCAACGAGGTGGCGGTCCAGAGCTTCCTCGACGGCCGGATCCGCTGGGTCGACATCCCTGACGTACTCGATGCCGTCCTCGACCGGCATGATGGAGGGAGCGCCGACACCCTCGACCAGGTCCTGGACGCCGACGCCACCGCCCGACGGGTCGCCGCCGACATCATCGACGCCCGCTTCACCGACAGCCGTCCTCTTCGCAAGGGGCCAACGACGTGACCGAGATCCACCACTCCGACCAGACGGTCCGGCCGGCTCCGCCGGACTCGCCGATCGTGGCGAACGATTCGGGCCAGCCCATCCGTCTGGTGCTCCTCGGGGCGCTCCTGGTGGCCGTCGGGCTTCGTTGGGGTTGGCCGTTGCTGGTCGTGATCCTCGGTGTCGTGGTGATGATCTTCCTCCACGAGCTCGGCCACTACCTGGCCGCCAAGTGGGGTGGCATGAAGGTCACCGAGTTCTTCATCGGGTTCGGCCCCAAGATCTGGTCGTTCCAGCGGGGGGAGACCGAGTACGGCCTCAAGGCGATCCCGGCCGGTGCCTACGTGAAGATCGCCGGCATGAACAACCTCGACGAGGTGGAGCCCGGCGACGAGGATCGCGCCTACCGGGCCAAGAGCTATCCGAAGCGTCTGCTGGTCGCGGTCGCGGGCTCGGCCATGCACTTCACGCAGGCGCTGGTCCTGCTCTTCGTGCTGTTCGCGTTCGTCGGGATCCCCGGAGGCAGCATCACGTCGTTGGAGGCCTGGGACGTCGGGGAGGTCCGACCCGGCAGCGCCGCCGACGAGTTCGGTCTCGAACTCGGCGACGAGATCCTCTCCGTCGACGGGGTCGCCATCGGCGACTACGACGCGTTCCGCGAGACGATCGCCGCGCTCCCGGACCAGGACGTGACGATGGTCGTCGTCCGCGACGGCGAGCGCCTCGAGCTCCCGGTCACCATCGGGGTCCAGGACGAGAATCCGGAGCTGGGTCTCCTCGGCATCCGACCCGATGCGCGGGTCGAGACGGTCGGCCCGGTCAGTGCCGTGGGCACGGCATTCCGCGAGTTCGGCAACCAGACCACCGCCACGCTGGGATTCCTCGGCGACTTCTTCTCTCCCTCCGGCCTGACCGAGTTCGCCGGCGACGTGGCGAACGGCCAGGACGACTCGGTGACGATCGCTCCGGCACCAGGCGGATCGGGTGAGTCGGTCGAGACCTATGACGAGGGCCGCATCATGTCGATCGTCGGCGCCGTCCGGTTGGGGTCGAACCTGACCGAGGACGGGGCGTTGGGCTTCCTCGTGTTCTTCATCGGGATCAACATCACCATCGGCATCTTCAACCTGTTGCCCGTGCTGCCGCTCGACGGAGGGCACGTCGTCGTCGCGACCTACGAGCGCATCCGGGAGATCGGGCGTCCCGACGGCTCCCGCTATCACGTGGATTTCGCCCGCCTCATCCCGGTCGTCTACGCCGTCTTCGTGCTCCTCGTCATGCTGGGCGTGTCCACGATCTTCCTCGACATCGTCGATCCGGTCTAGGCCCGCATGGAGATCGGCGAATCATCCTTCCCGCGTCGAGAGACCCGGCAGATCATGGTCGGCGACGTCCCGGTCGGGGGCGGCGCGCCGATCACCGTCCAGTCGATGACGATCACCAAGACGGCCGACGTCGACGGCACGCTCCAGCAGATCTACGCGCTGGCTGCGGCCGGTTGCGACATCGTCCGCTGCACCTGCAACGAGCCGGAGGCCGCCGAGGGTCTGGCACGCATCATCCCGCGCTCACCGGTGCCGATCGTCGCCGACATCCACCACCAGTACAAGCGGGCGCTCGAGGCGCTCGAGGCCGGCGTCCACTGCCTGCGGCTGAACCCCGGCAACATCCGCAAGCCGGAACACATCAAGGCCGTCGCCATGGAGGCCAAGGACCGGGGTGTGCCGATCCGTATCGGGGTCAACGGGGGCTCCCTCGATCCCGAGCTGTACGAGAAGTACGGGGACAAGGTCACGGCCGAGGCCATGGTCGAGTCGGCGAAGATCGAGATCGGTCACTTCGAGGACGTCGGTTTCGACGACATCAAGATCTCGGTGAAGGCGTCGTCGGTGCCCCTGATGATCGAGGCCTACCGCCTGCTCGCCGACACCGTCGACTACCCGCTGCATCTCGGCGTGACCGAGGCCGGGCCGCCGCCCGGTGGCCTGATCAAGGCCACGGCCGGCATCGCCACGCTGTTGGCCGAGGGGATCGGCGACACCATCCGGTACTCGCTCACCGCCGATCCGGTCCAGGAGGCCAAGGCGGGTCGTCAGCTGCTCGAGGCGCTGGGCCTGCGCGAACGCAAGAACGTCGACCTCATCGCCTGCCCGTCGTGTGGTCGGGCCGAGATCGACGTCTACAAGGTCGCCGAGGAAGCCCAAGCAGCCTTCGGTGATCTCGAGATCCCGCTCCAGGTCGCGGTGATGGGCTGCGTCGTCAACGGGCCGGGTGAGGCGCGCGACGCCGACATCGGCATCGCCGCCGGCAACAAGCGCGGCCACCTCTTCGTCCGTGGCACCAACGTTGCGGTCGTGCCCGAGGACGAGATGGTCGACACGCTGGTCGAGTGGGCGCTGTTCATGCACGAACACGGGGTCGACAAGGCAATGGCCAAGGCCGACCTCACCGCCGCCAAGGAGGCGGCCGAGGCGGACCGAGCTCTCCTCCTCGACGAGCAGGGCGACGACGCCAACCTGTCGGAACAGGTCGTCGACCTCATCCGCAAGAACCGCGACTGACCTCGGTTCTGGGTGCGCGATCGGGACGCTCAGCGTCC
>JBFIHN010000163.1:0-7504 GCA_041601775.1 Acidimicrobiales bacterium | reverse complement strand
GGAACCTTGGTGACGCGGATCTTGCGGCCTTCGGCGAAGGCGTCGGCCTCGGCCAGGCCGACGTCCGCGATCTCCGGCTCCGTGAAGATGGCCGACGCCGCCTTGTCGTAGTCGAGATGGCGATGGTCGCGCGTGTGGAGACCCATTGCGTGTTCGGCGATCTTGCGACCCTGCATCGTGGCCACCGAGGACAGCGGGAGCTTCCCGGACAGGTCGCCGGCGACGTAGATGTGGGGGACGTTGGTGATGCAGTGGTGGTTGTTGTCGATGTAGCCCCAGGTGTTGACCTCGACGCCGGCGGCATCGCAACCGAGGCCCTCACTGTTGGGGATCGAGCCGATCGCGAGCAGCGCATGGCTCCCGACTGCGCTGCGTCCGTCGTCGCAGACCACCTTCACGGAGCCGTCGTCGAGCCGTTCGATGCCCTGCGCTCGGGCTCCCTTGAACAAGCGGACGCCACGGTTCAAGAACTCGTCCTCGAGCGCCGCCGCCACCTCGGCGTCCTTGGACGGCAGCACCTGTTGCCGCGACACGATCAGCGTCACGTCGCAGCCGAAGCTCGCGAACATCGACACGAACTCGACGCCGGTCACGCCCGAACCGATGACGATCATGTGGCTGGGGAGTTCCTTGGGCGGATAGGCGTCGCGGGTGGTGAGCACGCGGTCTCCGTCGGGCTCGGCCCAGTCGGGGATGCGAGGCCGTGATCCGGTCGACAGCAGGATCGCGTCGGCCTCGAAGTGGAGCTCGCCGTCGACCGTGTCGGCCACGACCTCGTGCGGGCCGGCGAGACGCCCGGTTCCCTCGACCACGCGGACGCCCTGGCTGTGCAGGAGTGACGACGCCGAGCTCTCCAGACGATCCTCGATCGACTGGATCCGGTCACGGAGTGCGGCGAAGTCGAGTTGGGCCGTGACGTCGGTCAGCCCCATCTGCTCGCTCTGGTTGATGAAGTTCAGTGCCGATCCGGTGGCGATCATCGCCTTTGACGGGATGCAGTCCCACAGGTGCGCGGCGCCGCCGATGATGTCACGCTCGATGATGGTGACCTCGGCCCCGAGCTTGGCTGCATGCGACGCCGCCGCATGCCCGCCGGGGCCACCACCGATGATCACGAACCGCAGAGCCATGCTCGGAGGCTACCGACCCCCCGTTCCCGTCCCCGACCGCTCGGTCGTCGACCGGCGATCGGGGTACGGGAATCGACGGTCATCGCCGGGTCATCGCCGGCCGTTGCGCTGGGCGCCCCAGGGCCCGGTGATGGCGAAGGTGGTCGACGGGTTCTGGATGTTCACGTAGAGCGTCTTGCCGTCGGGCGAGAAGTTCGCGCCGGCGAACTCGTTGGTGCCCATGGCGTTGCGGGCAAAGGGCCAGAGCGCGCCGGTGGCCGGGTCACAGCCGATGATGTACTGATCATCGTCGCCGTCCTCGCAGAGGAACAGCTGTCCCCACGGGGCGACGGTGATGTTGTCCGGGGCGTCGAAGACCGGGTCGTCGGCAGGGATGTAGGCGACCAACGTCACGGTGGCGGCCTCCGGGTCGAGCGCCCAGATCTGGCCATGGTGCTCGATGCCGGCCACGTTCTCGTCGGCCGAGGAGAAGTAGAAACGGTCGTCGTCACCCCACCAGCAACCCTCGAGTTTGCGGGACCGCGTCACGTCGCCATCGGCGAATCGACCGTTGAGCCCGCTCACGTCGGGATTGCCGCCGGGGACCGGAGCCCACGACACCGCCAGCGTCGTGCCGACGGTCTTGACCTCGCCCAGGCGTGTCAGACCGGCGACTCGCATGGCCGAGACCGTGCCGCCGTGGCCCAGCGATCCGTGGGTCATCGAGGTGTCGTCCGGGACGAACCGGTAGATCAGCCCGCTGTTGTTGTCCTCGGTCATGTACGCGGTCGAGTCCCGGGGGTCGATGGCGACCGCCTCGTGCGCGAAACGACCCATCGCCGTGTACGGCGTGGCGGTCGTCTTCACCCCCTCGGGGTCGACCTCGAAGATGTAGCCGTGCGGGATCCCACCGACGGTGCTGGTCGTCTCCTCGCACGTCAGCCACGTGCCCCAGGGCGTCGGGCCGCCGGCGCAGTTGTTGTAGGTGCCGGCGATGCTCGGGTAGATGCTCGACACCCGGTTCTTGCGGTCGAGGACGATGTTCGACGTGCCGCCCGGCGCCGCCGGGTTGTAGGTCGGCACGGGGCGACCGGCGTGGGTGGTCGGCACCCGCTCGGACAACTCGCCCGAGCCGCTGAGCTCGTGGTTGGTGACGATCACGGTCCGGTTGCCGCCGATCGCGAACGACGCCGCGCCGTCGGCGTCGCCGGCGACCTTCTGGCCGTCGTCGTAGGTGCTGAAGCCGCTCGAGTACCCGTTGCCGCCCTTCTGGAGGATCTCGTACCCGAACCCCCTGGGGAGTTCGAGGATCCCCGCGGGGTCGGTGCGCAGGGCGCCGTAGCCGGCTGCGCCGGCTCCTGCGGTACCGCCGAGGGCGAGGCCGGAGAAGGCGCCGCCGACAGCGAGGCCGGCACCGGTCAGGGCGCTGTTCCGGAGGAGGTCACGTCGTGAGAGGGTCATGACCCGGACCGTAGGGAGGCCACGTGACGCACCCGCGGCCACCACCCTCCCCGGAGATGAACGCCCGATGATCAGTCAGCGGGCCGGGCGATCCGCACCAGTCGGTGGTCGTCGGTGAAGAGTCGCTTCGTCACGCCCGTGCCGATGACGACCACGTTGATGGCCACCGCACCGAGGATCAGGAACATGATCGAGGCCTGCACGAGCACGGCGTCGACGGGATCGACCCCGGCGAGGATGAGGCCGGTCATGGCGCCGGGGAGGAACACCAGGCCAACGGCCTTGGTGGTCTCGATCTGACTGGTCATGCCCGTGCGCAGCGCGGCGCGCAACGACGGCCTCGACGCCTCCTGCCAGCTCTGGCCGAGTGCGAGACGCGCCTCGACATCGGGACGCTTCTCGGAGAACTCGGCCAGGATCCGTCGACCGGCGACGACCGTCGACGACATGGCGTTCCCGACCATCATCCCGCCGACGGGGATGATGGCGCGTGGCTCGACCGGGAAGATGCCCAAGCCGAAGATGACGGCGACGGTGACGAGGGTCGAGGCGCCCAGCGCCTGGAGTGCGAGTCGCGCCACGCCGGGGACCTCGGGGGCTCGCCTCGACACGGTCCACGCCGCGAACCCGACCATGAACACGAGCCAGGCCCACGCGAACGGGACGTTGTCCTTCGGGTGGTCGTGATCGATGACGAGCGCGAGCGCGTAGCCGACGGCCAGGAGTTGGGCCCCCGCCCGCACCACGGCCACGACCACGTCACGCTCGAGTCCGAGCTTGCGCCACGTCGAGATCGCGACCGTGATCGCCACCAGCACGAGCGACGCAGCGAGCCCCCACCAACCGACATCGCCGTCAGTCATCGTCGCCCTCCCCGGATCGCTCGTGACGGTGGTCCGCTTCCTCGCCGGCGAAGTAGTGCGCTGCCTCGTGGTCGTCGGCGATCCGGCCTCCGGTGAGCACGATGCGAGCGGCGGCGATGCGGTCGGCCTGATCGAGGTCGTGGGTGACCCACACGATGGGCATCCCGTCGGCGGCGAGCGCCGAGCCGAGGTCTTCGAGTCCCTTGGTGGATGCGGGATCGAGTGCCGAGGTCGGCTCGTCCATCAACAGGACCTCGGGCTCGGTGATCAGCGTGCGCGCGAGGCACACCCGTTGCGCCTCGCCCCCCGACAGTGCATCGGCGTCGCGGTCGAGGAGGCGGGCCTGCACATGGGCCCGTTCGAGGGCGGCCAGGCAGTGCTCGGCCGACGCATCCGGCGAGGCGACCAGGAGGTTGTCGCGAACGGTGCCGGGGAACACGGTCGGACGCTGGAACACCATGCCCACCCGTCGCCGGAGCTGGAGCGGGTCTTCGTCGGCGAGGTCCGCGCCCCGGAATCGGATGCATCCCTCGGTCGGCACCTCGAGCCGATTGCAGAGACGCAGCATGGTCGACTTCCCGGAACCCGAGGGTCCGAGCAGGCACGTGATCGACCCGCCGTCGGCGATCGTTGCGCTCACGTCGTCGAGCACGAGCGTGGTGCCGAAGCGCACCGAGACCCGATCGAAGCGGAACAACGACATCGCACGAGTATCGCCCACGCCATCGCCGAGAACCCTCCTGACCTGCATCGGGGTCGGCCTCCGACTCCTCCGAGACATGCGCGACGCCCGATCGCCGCGAGAATCGACCTGTCTGGGCGGTCGGCCGTACGATCGCCGTCGTGAGCAGCGACCATGCAGCCAACTTCGACGACGCCGACCTCGACACCTGGGCCGACGCGGCCACGAAGGAACTCCGCGGCAAGCCGCTCGAGGACCTGACGCGCACCACGCCCGAGGGCATCGAGGTCAAGCCGATCTACACCGAGGACGACCTCGAGGGCCTCACCCACCTCGGCGGCCTCCCCGGCCAGGCCCCGTTCCTCCGCGGCCCCTACGCCACGATGTACACCAACCGGGCGTGGACGCTGCGCCAGTACGCCGGCTTCTCGACCGCCGAGGAGTCCAACGCCTTCTACCGCAAGAACCTGGCAGCCGGTCAGCGCGGATTGTCCGTCGCCTTCGACCTCGCGACCCACCGCGGCTACGACTCCGACCACCCCCGGGTCGTCGGCGACGTCGGCAAGGCCGGGGTGGCGATCGACTCGGTCGAGGACGCCAAGATCCTCTTCGACGGCATCCCGCTCGACCAGATGTCGGTGTCGATGACCATGAACGGTGCGGTGCTGCCGACGCTCGCCAACTACATCGTCGCCGCGGAGGAGCAGGGGGTGAGCCAGGACCAGCTCGCCGGGACCATCCAGAACGACATCCTCAAGGAGTTCATGGTCCGGAACACCTACATCTACCCGCCGGCACCGTCCATGCGGATCGTGGCCGACATCATCGGGTACACGGCGACGAACATGCCGAAGTTCAACTCGATCTCGATCTCCGGCTACCACATGCAAGAGGCCGGAGCGACGCTCGAGCAGGAGCTGGCGTTCACCATCGCCGACGGCATGGAGTACGTACGGGCCGCCCAGGCCGCCGGGCTCGACATCGACGCGTTCGCCCCGCGGCTGAGCTTCTTCTTCTGCATCGGCCAGAACTTCTTCGGCGAGGTCGCCAAGCTGCGGGCCGCTCGCCTGCTGTGGGCCAAGGTCATGAAGGACCTCGGCGCCAAGAGCGACAAGTCCATGATGCTCCGGACCCACTGCCAGACGTCCGGCGTCTCGCTCACCGAGCAGGACCCCTACAACAACGTCATCCGCACCGCCTACGAGGCCATGTCCGCCGTGCTCGGCGGCACCCAGTCGCTGCACACCAACGCCTTCGACGAGGCCCTCGGCCTCCCCACCGAGTTCTCGGCCCGGATCGCCCGCAACACGCAGCTCATCCTCGGCGACGAGACCGACGTGACCCAGGTGATCGACCCGCTGGCCGGTTCGTACTACGTCGAGTCGCTCACCGCGGGGCTTGCCGACAAGGCGTGGGAGCTCATCGAGGAGGTCGAGTCGATGGGCGGCATGACCAAGGCGATCGAGGCCGGCATGCCCAAGCTCCGGATCGAGGAGTCTGCGGCGAAGCGCCAAGCTCGGGTCGACCGCGGCGAGGACATCATCGTCGGCGTCAACAAGTACGTCCCCGACAACGTCGAGATGGTCGACGTGCTCGACATCGACAACACCGCCGTGCGCGAGTCCCAGGTCAGGCGGCTCGAGGAGATCCGCAGCTCGCGCGACCAGGCGGCGTGCGATGCCGCGCTGCTCGCCCTGAAAGAAGGCGCAGCCGGAGACGCCAACCTCCTCGAACTGTGCGTGAACGCTGCCCGGGCCCGGGCGACCGTGGGCGAGATGAGCGACGCCATGGAAGCGGTGTTCGGCCGCCACAAGGCCGAGGTCCGTAGCATCCACGGCGTGTACGGCGCCGCCTACGAGAACGACGACGCCTATGCGGCGTTCCTCGCTCGGGTCGATGCGTTCGCCGACGCCAACGGCCGACGTCCCCGGATCCTCGTCGCCAAGATGGGCCAGGACGGGCACGATCGCGGCGGCAAGGTCATCGCCACGGCCTTCGCCGACTTCGGCTTCGACGTCGACGTCGGCCCGCTGTTCCAGACCCCGGAAGAGGTCGCCCGAGATGCCGTGGAGCACGACGTCCACGTGGTCGGCGTGTCGTCGCAGGCCGCAGGCCACAAGACCCTCGTCCCCGCCCTCATCGACGCGCTCCGCGCGGCTGGGGCGGACGATGTCATCGTCGTCTGCGGTGGCGTGATCCCGCCCCAGGACTACGACTTCCTCACCGAGGCCGGCGTGGCCGCCATCTTCGGTCCGGGAACCAACATCCTCGACGCCGCCGGCAAGGTCCTCGACCTGCTGTGAGCACAGGCCTCGCCGACGACCTGCTCGCCGGCGATCGACGAGCGCTGGGCAAGGCGATCACGTTGGTCGAGTCCGCGCGCGCGGACCATCGCGCCGACGCCGTCGACCTGCTCCAGACGATCCTCCCCCACACGGGTGCGGGCATCCGCCTCGGCATCTCCGGGGCTCCCGGGGTGGGCAAGTCCACCTTCATCGACGCCTTCGGCAACCACGTCATCGACGACGACCACCGGTTGGCGGTCCTCGCCGTCGATCCGTCGTCGAGCCGTTCCGGCGGCTCGATCCTGGGCGACAAGACCCGCATGGAGGAGCTCGCTCGGCGGCCGGAGGCGTTCATCCGACCCTCCCCCGCGGGCCGCACGCTCGGCGGCGTCGCTCGGCGCACACGGGAGGCGATGTTGCTGTGTGAGGCGGCGGGGTTCGACGTCGTGATCGTCGAGACCGTGGGCGTCGGCCAGTCCGAGACGACCGTGGCCGAGATGGTCGACCTGTTCTGTCTCCTCGCTGCTCCCGGCGGTGGCGACGACCTGCAGGGCATCAAACGAGGCGTGATGGAGCTCGCCGAGCTCGTGGTGGTCACCAAGGCCGACGGCGACCTGCTCCCCGCGGCGAACCGTGCGGCTGCCGACCTGCGTCACGCGCTGCACCTCATGCGCCCCGTGCACGACGCATGGACCGCGCAGGTCCTCTCCACATCGTCGTTCGAGGGCTCGGGTCTCACCGAGGTCTGGACGGCGGTACAGGAGCACCGCCGAACGCTCGACGCTGCCGGCGTGCTCGGCCCGATGCGCAGCGAGCAGCGCCGCCGGTGGCTCTGGTCGGAGTTGCGCGAAGGGCTCGTCGATCGCTTCGTCGCCGGGGCCGGCGAGGCGCTCGCCGCCGCCGAACGCGAGGTCGTGGCCGGTCGGGTCCTCCCCACGGTCGCGGCCGACACGCTCCTCGACACCTGAGTCCCCGGGCTCCCCGGGCTCGCGGCTAGCGGAGGATCTGGGCCACGGCGTGAATGCCCACGCCCGCGAGACCTCCCACGACGGTGCCGTTGATGCGGATGAACTGGAGGTCGTGACCGAGGAGCAGCTCGAGTCG
>JBFIHN010000162.1:0-7509 GCA_041601775.1 Acidimicrobiales bacterium | reverse complement strand
GTGACCAGCACCATGAGCAGACGCAGGTACTGCAGGACGGCCACGACCCGCGCATCGGCGCCCAGGTCGTCGGCCATCGCGGTCAGTCCGGCCGCCCCGCCGGCGATGGAGGAGAACGCTGCCGTGACCGGAGTGGCTCCTCGCCGGACCAGCAGCCGGCCGACGCCAACGCTCACGAGGAGCGAGAAGGTCGAGACGACCACCACGATCAGCCAACGCGGGCCGAGCGCCGCGAGGCTTCCCCAGTCGATGGACGAACCGACCACGAGCCCGACCGTCGCCTGACCGGCACGGAACGCCGATCCGGGGAGCTCGAGACGCGCGCCGGGACGGGCCAGTGCGTAGACCAGCGCGCCCGCCAGACCCCCGAAGAGCATCGGCGTCGGCAGGTCGATGAGCTGGAAAAGGACGCTCGACGCCGCAACAGGGATGAGGAGGACGAACCAACGGCGCATTGCGTCCACCGTAGAGGCACGCGACGGCGGTGAGGACCCCCAAAACCCCTGGTAGATGGGGAAATCTGTCCCCCTGTCCCGCAGTGTGTAACAGGGATGAAAACCCTGCTCACTTCGTGTGAACAGACGGTTTCGCCGGCCGTTTTCGGCCAAGGCGATCCGTACGGTGGCCTCCATGTCCGGCACCACCTACACCCTCGCGATGGCCCAGCCCCGACGGATCCACGGGGCCGACGGCAGCCCGAACGTCGACCACGCCGCCCACCTGGTGAGCGAGGCGGCCGGCGCCGGCGCCGACCTCGTCTGCTTCCCGGAGTTCAGCCCCGGGCCGGTCCGCGTCGCCGATGCCTTCTACGACGCAGCGCCGCAGATGGCCGAGGCCGCCGCAGCGCACGAGATCAACGTCGTGTGGTCTCGGACGGAGCGTTGCGACGACGGTCGCAACCGCCTCTGCGTCTACGTGGTCGATCGGCGTGGCGCCACGGTGTTGCGCTACGAGCGCACGCATCCGGCCACGATCCCCTCGTCGGAGAAGGGCGAAGGCGAGCTGGTGTCTCCGGCGGACGCCTTCGGCGTCTTCGCACTCGACGGCATCCCGATGGGCGTCGTCGTCTGCTCGGAGATGTGGACTCCCGAGGTCGCCCGCATCGTCGCCCTGCGCGGTGCCGAGGTGATCTTGTCGCCGGCCGGCGGCGGGTTCACCACCTTGACCCGCAACTGGTTGCTCGTGAACCAGGTACGGGCCATCGAGAACGTCTGCTACGTCGGACTCACCAACAACCTCTGGGGCGAGGAACAGGGTGCCGCCATGATCACCGGTCCCGAGCACCCGGTGGCCTTCGCGGGACGCCGGGAGTTGGTGGTGGGCGAGCTCGACCTGGCGCGGCTGCGCTGGCTGCGGGCCAACGACGACTCGATGGTCGACCCCAAGACGTTCGACTCGATCCCGGGGTTGCTCCGGGCGCGCCGTCCCGAGCTCTACGGAGATCTGGTGGCCCCCCAGGCCGACGCGTTCGACTACGCGACGGGTCGACCATGACCAGCGTGGTGCTGCGAGGCGGATGGGTCCTCGCGCCCGAGCCGATCCGCGACGGTGCCGTGCTCGTCGAGAACGGTGTCATCGCCGCGGTCGGCACGTGGAAGGACCTGTCGGCATCGCATCCCGCGGCCGAGGTCCACGGCGGGCCCTACGACATCGTCAGTCCCGGCTTCGTGAACGTGCACGGACACTTCTCCGAGGGCCTGATCACCGGTATCGCCAGCGACTTCACGCTCTGGGAGTGGCTCCATGTCCTGATCCGCCGGATCGATCCGCACATGGACCGGACCAAGGCCCGACTCGGCACCCAGCTCGCCGGCATCCAGATGCTGCGCAGCGGGATCACCACGGCCAACGACATGTTCGTGTGCCACCCGAGCGACGAACCGGTGACGCCGGCGGTGGTCGACGCCCTCGACGAACTCGGCCTCCGAGGCGTGGTGTCCTTCGGTGCCGGCGATCGGTCCGGCCCCGGCATCGAGGCACAGTTCGTCGAACACGACGCGCTGCGTGAAGCCACGGCGTCCAGCCGGCTGTGCACCTTCCGCCTCGGCATCGGCGCCCTCGGCGGACAGAGCGACGAGATGTTCGCCCGGTCGGTGGCGTACGCCGTCGACGGCGGCCACGGTGTGCACCTGCACGTGCAGGAAGTGCGCGAAGAGGTGACCGCAGCATTCGAGCGGACCGGTCGCACGGTGGTCGGTCACTGCGCCCACGAAGGGCTGTTCGCGGCGCCGACCCTGGCCGCGCACTGCGTGTGGGTCGATCGCCACGACCGCCAGATGATGGCCGAGCACGAGGTCGGCGTCGCCCACAATCCGGTGGCCAACATGATCCTGGCCAGCGGCGTCGCACCCGTCGTCGAGATGCGCGAGCTGGGTATCGACGTGGGCATCGGCGTCGACGGCGCGGCATCCAACGACTCGCAGGACTATCTCCAGGCGCTCAAGTCCGCGGCGCTGCTCGCCCGTGTCCACCACCAGCAGGCGACGGCGCTGAAGGCGCGGGAGGCGTGGGAGATGGGAACCATCGGCGGTGCCCGGGCGCTGCGGATGGACGACACGATCGGCTCGCTCGAGGTGGGCAAGCGCGCCGACGTGGTCGTGTTCGACGGCACCGGACCGACGCTCGCCAACATCCACGATCCGTACCAGGCGATCGTGTTCGTGGCCGGGAGCCGCGAGGTGGCCGAGGTGTGGGTCGACGGCGAGCCCAGCGTGCTCGGCGGCGACGTCGTGCGGGTCGACCCGCGTGAGGTCGCCGAACGGTCCCGCTCCGAGGCGGCCGAACTGGTCCTCCGCGCCGGCCTCCACGACATCTCGGCATTGCGGGTCGACGCGGCGGTGGCGTCGTGAGCAGTCACGGGACCGTCGGCGTCGACGAGGTCTACAACCTCCTCTTCGACCGGATCCTGACCGGGCAGTACCCCGTGGGAGCGCGGTTGCCGTCGTGTCGTGCCCTGGCCACCGAACTCCGGTCCAACTCCTCGACGGTCGACCGCGCGATCGGTCGGCTGGCGTCGCAGGGACGGGTCCGCACCGTGCCCCGGCGCGGCACGTTCGTCGAACCGCTCTCGAACGACGAGCCCGACGCGCACTCGATGGTCGCGACCCAGGTGGAGGAGCTGCTGTTGCGGGCACGCCGGCTCGGCTTCACCGCAGACGAACTGACCACGATGGTGGCCACCATGTTGCAGCGGGTCGACTCGATGCGGCGTATCGCCGTCGTCGAGTGCAACGAACGGGACCTGCGCAAGGTGCAGGACCTCGTGCAACGGGCGATCGAGGTCGAGGTCCAACCGGTCCTGCTCCACGAGGCACAGGGTCGGCGGCTCGACCGGGAGTTCGACGCCGTGGCCGTCCCGATCTTCCATCTGAACGATGTCGCGGCACTGGTCGACGACCTCGACCAGGTCGTCGAACTCAACCTCGTGGCCTCTCCCGTGGCCCTGCGCCAACTGGTCGAGGTCCGCGACGAGGAGCGCATCGTCGTGGTGGCGCCGAGCACGCGTGGCGTCCAGTGGATGACGGCGCTGGTGGGCCAGTACTTCCCGGGACAGATCGACACCGTCGATCTCGAGGCCGACGACCTGTCCGTTCTCGACGACGCCCCCGTGGTGGTGGTCAACAACGCCGCCCGGGTGCCAGAAGAGGTGCTCGCCGGCATCGATCGGCTCATCTCCATCGAGTGGGAGCTGGACAGCCGCTTCGTCCCCACCTTGCGATCACGCATCGAGAACGTGCTCGCCGCCCGCAACGACACCAGCGAATCGAAACAAGGAGCAGCATGAAGCTGTCGATCGGACTGCCAGGAACCGCTCGAACCCGACCACTCGTCGACGGGCGCGTCGGCATCGACGGCGTCGATGCCGACCTCACGGTCATGGGGGTGCAGGCGCTGTTCAACCTCCAGCTGTCCGAGCACGTCTTCGACGTCTGCGAGTTCCCGATCGTGAGCTACCTCCGCAGCCTGGAGGACGACGACCAGCCCTACCTGGCGATCCCGGTCTTCCCCTCCCGTCACTTCCGGCTCTCGTGCATCTTCGTGGCCGAAGGGGCGGGGATCGACAAGCCCGCCGATCTCGCCGGGCGTCGCGTCGGTCTCCCGGTGTTCGACATGGCCGCGGCCGTCTGGCTGCGCGGGATCCTCCAGGACTTCCACGGCCTCGATCGGTTCGCGCCCACCTACGTCACCGCGGGTCCCGAGGATCCCCGCGACGGGGACGAGCACCCACAGTTCCTGCCGCCGGGCTTCACCGTCGAGCGGCGGACCGACGCCGGGCTGGCGCAGCTGCTCGCCGCCGGCGAGATCGACGCGCTCTACACCGCCCGTGCCCCCTCCACCTGGCCCGGTCCGGGGGTGCGGCGGCTGTTCGAGGAACCCCGGATCGCCGAGATGGACTACCACCGCAGCACCGGCATCTTCCCGGCCATGCACGTCCTCGCCATGAAACGCGCCGCGGCCGACGCGAACCCGGACCTGCCGATGGCGCTGTACCGGGCGTTCGTGGAGGCGCAGGCGATCGCCCGAGCCGATGTCGTCGACTCGGCAGCCCTCGACACGATCCTCCCCTGGCAGCTCGAAGAGCTGCTCGAGACCGAGCGGGTCCTGGGCCCGGATCCCTGGGCGTCGGGCGTCTCCGCCAACCGCCGGATGCTCGAACAGGTCATCACCTACGCCCGGGACGACGGCCTGATCTCCGCCGACCTCACCCCCGAGGACCTCTTCACCGGTCCCGGGACGACCCCGATCCTCGTGACATGAAGGACAACGCCATGCGCACCGGAGCCGACTATCTCGCCGCCCTCGACGACGGACGAGCGGTCTACGTCGACGGACAGCGGGTGTCCAACGTGGCCGACCATCCCGCCTTCACCGGCGTGGCCACCACCATGGCCTCGCTCTACGACGCGTCGCACCTCGACGGGTCCGACCTCGTGGACCCCGAGACCGGACGCCTCGCCCTCTTCACCGTGCCTCGCACCTGGGCCCAACACGAGCGGCGCAAGCACGCCATCGAGACGTGGTCGCGCCTCGCGCACGGCTTCATCGGCCGTGGGCCCGACCACGTTGCCGGCCTCCTGGCCGGGTTCGTGTCGCGGCCCGATCTCTTCGACACCGACCGCCACCAACTCGGCAAGAGCGTGGTGGGTTACGCCGACCACGCCGCCGAACACGGTCTGTGGGTCACCAACTCGATCGTCCCGCCGCAGATGAATCCGTCCGACCCCACGAGCCGGGTCACGCCCGTCCATCTCGTCGAGGAGACCGAGGACGGCATCGTGGTCGACGGTGCCCAGATGCTCGGCACGGGTGCCGCGGTTGCCGACGCCATCTTCGTGACCAGCGTCCGGCCGCTCGGTCCCGACGAGACCGCGCGAGCGGTGTCGTTCGTGGTCGATGCCAACGCGCCGGGACTCAAGCTGCTCACCCGCCGCCCCTACGCGAGCGCGGGCGACCCGTTCGACTATCCGCTGAGCACCCGCTTCGACGAGACCGACTCAATGGTCGTGTTCGAGCGGGTGCTGGTGCCGTGGGAGCAGGTGTTCGCCGCCGGCGACGTGTCGGTGGTGAACGCCCAGTTCTCCGGGACGGCCGCCCATCAGATCGGCAACCTGCAGTCGATCATCCGGCTCACGGCCAAGCTGCGCTTCGTCACCGGGGTCGCCAGCCTCGTGGTGAAGGCGAACGGGCGAGACAAGGATCCGGCGATCCGGGGGCAACTGGCGGATCTCGCCACCGTGCACACGGTCTCGGAGGCGCTGACCGAGACGGCTCATGCCAAGGCCGAACAGGACGAGTACGGCGTGTTCCGCCCCGCCGGGCAGTACCTCTATGCCGCGCTCGGCATGCAGACCGACGTGTACCCGAAGGCCGTGCGGCTCCTCGCGGAGCTCGCAGGCGGCGGCCCGATCCAGGTGCCGTCGTCGGTGCTGGACTTCGACAACGACGAAGAAGTGGCGGCCATGGACGTGGTGATGGGTTCCGACCAGACCCCCGTCCGCGATCGCGTCAAGCTCTTCAAGCTGGCGTGGGACCTGGTCGGCTCCGAGTTCGCCGGACGCCACGTGCAGTACGAACGCTTCTACTCGGGCGCGCCGCAGGTCGTGAAGATGCACGCCCACCGCGCGTATCCCTTCGCCGAGGCCGAGCGTCCTGCCCTCGACCTCCTGGCCTCCTACCCGTGACGGCCATGGAGTGGGATGCGGCGTTGAGCCCCGCCGGTCGCCTCGATCTGCCGCCGACCGGGACCGGTCGCCTCGACGGCGTCCGCGTCGCGGTCAAGGACCTCTACGACGTGGCCGGAACGGTCACGGCCGCGGGGAACCCGTCGCTCGCCTGTGGTCCCGTGGCCGAGCGCGATGCCGCGGCGGTGGCCATGGTGCGCGCCGCTGGCGGCACGGTGGTGGCCAAGACCGCAACCGACGAACTGGCCATGGGCATGTTCGGCGTCAACAGTCACTTCGGCACGCCCGTCAACCCCGCTGCCCCCGACCGCGTGCCGGGCGGGTCGTCGAGCGGCTCGGCGAGCATGGTCGCCGCCGGCGACGCAGACCTCGGCGTCGGCACCGACACCGGCGGGTCCATCCGGGTCCCGGCGGCGTTCTGCGGGCTCGTCGGCCTCCGCCCGACCCACGGCCGCATCGACGTGACCGGGGTGCGGCCGATGGCGGCCCGCTTCGACACCGTCGGACTGCTCGCTCGCGACGTCGCGCCCGTGGCAGCGGCCTTCGGTGTGCTCGCCTCCGGTCCGGTCGCACCGCGTTCGGTGCGATCGCTCGTGGTGCTCACCGACCTGGTCGCCCGAGCGGAGCCCGGCGTCGTCCGTCGCACCGAGGCCGTCGCCGTCCGCTGGGCCGAGACCCTGGGCCTCGAGTTGCGGCACGAACCGCTGGCGGCACCCCCGGTGTCGGCCGACCTCGTCGAGGTGTTCTGGCCCCTGATGAGCCGTCAGCTCTGGGAGGCCAACGGCGCGTGGCTCACCGAGGACGAGCCGGTGCTCGGCCAGGGGATCGCCGAGCGCATCCGGGATGCCGGCGCGGTCGACGACGACGCTGTCGGCGCGGCCGAGGTCGCGCGCGACGCCCTGGCCGACCGGATGTCGGGCATCCTCGACGATGCGGTGGCGATCGTGCCCACCACCATCGGACCGGCGCCTCGTCGCGACACGCCGCACCCCGACCTGATGGACTGGCGGGACCGCAACCTCGCGCTGGTCGTACCCGCGTCGCTCGTGGGCGCCCCGCAGCTGTCGCTGCCCGCGGGCACGGTCCCCGATCCCGACGACGAGGTGCCGGTCGGGGTGTCCCTGCTCGGCCGTCCCGGCGACGACGAACTGCTGCTCTCGTTGGCCTCCCGTCTCACCGACGAGGTGCCCGATGCCTGAGCGCACCCCACCGACACCGTTCGCGCTGAGCGATCGGACGCCGGCGAGCCCGCCGCTCGCCGCGCTCGACGGGGCCGAGGTCCTGGTGAACGTCGTGGTCAACCTCGAACACTGGAGCCTCGATGCGC
>JBFIHN010000161.1:0-7545 GCA_041601775.1 Acidimicrobiales bacterium | reverse complement strand
GGAAGACCGAGTCGAAGTCGGGTCGGGTCCGACCGACGGTCACCTTCAACAGCGACTCGACCACCGACGCGACGAGGGTCACCGAGGCGAGCCAGACCGCGATCCGGGTCCGCCGGTGGAACAGCAGCCATCCCACGGCGAGCACGACGAAGGCGGTCAAGGTGAGGGGATCACCGATCGTCGTGATGTCGAGCGCCAACTCCGAGACGTTGCGGTCCTCGAGCGCCCGGTCGTGCAGCCACCGGGTGATGGCCCGGTCGCCGTCGGCCACGCTCGCCATGCGGACGACGAGCGACAGCGCGAGGCCCAGCCCGAAGATCGACGCGGCCCCGACAGCGAGTCGCCGCACGAGCGTCATTCGACGAGGACCCGCCAGCGCGCCTCGACGAAGCTGAACGCGGCATAGGCGCCCATGCCCAGCGCCAGGACCAGCAGCGCCGTCGTGCCGAACGACGTGTCCGCGAGCGCCCGGACCGCTTGGTCGAGGCTCTCGGGCTCGTCGGGGTCGTACTCGACCGCGGCCCGGGTCAGGAAGAAGCCGATGAGGCCGAACACGGCCATGTGGCCCACGAGCCCCAGCTCCGAGACGACGATCGCCCACCGGCGTTCCGTGCGCGACATGTCGCCTTCCCACTTCTCGCGGTACGTGCCGCGGAGGGCTCGGTAGCCGTTGTAGGCCGCAGCGGCGAGCACGCCGACGCCGACGGCGAGCACGATCCAGCGACCGGCGGGCAGGTCGAAGACCCGTTCGACGTCGTCGCCGCTCTCCCCTTGCGTCGACTGCTCCGACCCGGTGTCGCGATCGACGATCAGCGACACTGCGGTGCCGAAAGCGACCACGTAGACCAGGCCACGGCCGACGTAGGCGATCCGCTTCCGCCACACCTTCCACGCGGCCTCGTCGCCGTCACCGTCGTACTTCCATGCTGCGATGAAGCGCCAGATGGCGTAGCCGGCCAGCCCCACGGCGAGCACGACGAGGGCGACACGACCGAAGGGCTGCTGGGCGACCGACTCGAGCGCCCCCTTCTTCCCCGGGCCTTCCTCGTCCGCCGACGTGCCGAACGCGATCCGGACCGTCAGGATCGCCGACACCAGGTAGAGCACGCCACGGACAGCGAGGCCCGCCTGCCCGGCACGCTCGGCGACAGCTTCTTCGTCGGTGTCGGTGATCTCGTCGGTGCCCATGCGAATCGTCCTTCGTCGCTCGGCGGACTCCCTACCCCGGCGCCTGCACCGCCATCTTCGTCCCCGACCGCCGGCCTCGCGTGCTGAACTGCGGCCATGACCTCGATCGCACTCGGCGCCCACGTCGGCCAGCAGAACATGACCATGGACGAGCTCCGCGCAACCTGGCGGCGACTCGACGGAGCCCGCGTCGACTGGATCTCGGTGTGGGACCACCTCTACGAGGCGCCGCCCGAAGGCGGGACCGTCGACCACTTCGAAGCCATCGCGACGCTCGGCGCGCTGTGCGCCGAGACCACCCATGCCCGCATCGGCTGCCTGGTCTTCTACGTCGGCTACCGCAACCCCGGCGTCATCGCCAAGGCCGCCACGACGCTCGACCACATCTCGGGCGGGCGTTTCGAACTCGGACTCGGCGCCGGGTGGCACGCGCCGGAGGCCAAGGCCTTCGGGTACGACTTCCCCCGCGACGGCAAGCGCCTCGACATGCTCGAGGAGGCCGCGCCGCTCATCCGACGGCTGCTCGACCCGAACGAGGCACGCACGACCCACAAGGGCGAGTGGTTCGAGACCGTCGACGCCTCGTGCTTGCCTGCGCCGGTGCAGGAGCGACTCCCGATCTGGATCGGTGGCGTCGGCGAGAAGCGCACGCTTCCGATCGTCGCCGCGCACGCCGACGGATGGAACGCGGCCTACGTGCCGCCGGAGGAGTTCCAGCGCCTCAACGGCCTCCTCGACGCGGCCTGCGATCGGATCGACCGGGACCCGAACGAGATCCAGCGGGTCGTCAACCTGACGTTCAACCTGGGTGCGGACGACGCCGCAGCCGCTGCCGCACACGCCCGCCTCGAGGCGCAGTGGGGACCCGACATCCTCCCCCGCGTGCTCGGCGGCGGACTCAACGGCACCCCCGACCAGGCCGTCGAACGGATCCTCGAGTACCAGGCCGCCGGCGCCACCGGCGTGAACGTCGCCCTCCGCGCCCCGTGGGACGCCGACGCCCTCGACGCCTACCTCGACGAGGTCATCCCCGCCGTCCGAGCCCACTGACCGAGCACCGGGATCTGTCGTTCGTTGCCGCGAACGGTTGCGGGAACGAACGAAATTTCGGGTCAGGTGGCGAGCAGCGCGGCTGCGGCGACGGCGATGTCGTCGACCTGGGGCAGGACGGCGGCCTCGAGTGACGGTTCGTACGGCACGTGGGTGTCGAGGGCGGCGACCCGCCGGACCGGGGCATCGAGCGACCAGAAGCACTCGCTGCCGATCCAGGCCGCGACCTCGGCACCGAAGCCGGCGGTCATCACATCCTCGTGGACGACCAGCGCCCGGCCGGTCTTGGCGACCGACTCGGCGACCAGCTCCTGGTCCCAGGGGATGATCGTGCGCAGGTCGATGACCTCGATCGTGCGTCCCGTCTCCTCCGTCACCCGTGCGGCTGCCACCAAGGACTTCTCCACGGTGGCTCCCCACGAGATGATCGTCAAACCGTCGCCGGCGCGGCGAACGTCGCCCTTCCCGAACGGCAAGACGTAGTCGGACGGTGGCAACGGGTCCCTGGCGTAGGGCTGTCGCAGCAGGTGCTTGTGTTCGAGGAAGAGGACCGGGTCGTCGTGGAGGAACGCGCTGCGCAGGAGTCCGGCGGCGTCACGGGCCCGGGACGGGAACGCGATCAGCAGCCCGGGCACATGGGCGAAGATCGACTCGCCGCACTGGCTGTGCCAGATCGCCCCGCCGGCGAGGTAGCCACCGATGGGGACGCGGATCACCATGGGTGCCGACCACGCACCGTTCGAGCGCCAGCGGACCGTGGCCGCTTCGCTCTTGATCTGCTGCATGGCCGGCCAGATGTAGTCGAAGAACTGGATCTCCGGGGCGGGGTGCAGACCGCGCACCGCCTGGCCGATCGCTCGCCCGATGATGTTCGCCTCGGCGAGGGGCGTGTTGTAGCAGCGGGCCATGCCGAACTCCCGCTGGAGCCCGTGCGTCGTCCCGAAGACCCCGCCCTTGCCCTCGACGTTGGCCAGCATCACTTCGCGTGCGTCGGCGACGTCCTCGCCGAACACGCGGATACGGGGGTTCGCCGCCATCTGCTCGTGGAGCACCGCGCCGATGGCGGCGCCCAGGGCGATCGGTTCGCCATCGGTCGGCGGGTCGGCCGGCAGGGGGATCTCGGGGATGGCGACGACGTGGTCGGTGATCGTCGCCGGGTCGGGGCGGGCGGCGGCGAGGGCTCGTTTCGCGGCAGCGGCGACGGTGTCGCGCGCCTCGTTGCGGATGTCGGACGCCTCCTTCGGGCTCAGGACACCCCCATGCACCAACGCATGCTCGAGACGACCGATCGGGTCACGCTCGGCCTCGTCGGCGAGCTCGCGCTCGGAGCGGTATTTGGACTGCGTGTCGGCGGCCGAGTGCGAGTAGGGACGGGTCACGTCGGCGTGGATCAACAACGGCCCCACGCCCGCCCGGACGTGCGCGATGCCGTCGGCCGCCCGCTCGCGCACCTCGAAGTAGTCGGTGCCGTCGAGGCGGAGGATCTCGAGTCCTCGCATCCCGCGCACCATCTCCGACACCGGCGCAGGCGACTGGTCCGACACCGGCACCGAGATCGCGAACCCGTTGTCGGCGACCACGAAGACGACCGGCAGGTGCATGGTGCACGCCGTGTTCAGCGACTCCCAGAACTCGCCCTCCGACGTGGCCCCCTCGCCCAGCGACACGTAGGTCACCTCGTCGCCGCGGGAGGCGAGATGGCCGAGCTCGGGGGTGCGACCGATGTAGCGGCCGGCTTCCGCGCACCCGACCGCCGGGAGGCACTGGCTCCCCGTCGGGCTCGACTGCGTGACGATGTGTTTGTCGCGATGCCCCCAGTGAGCCGGCATCTGCCGACCACCGGATGCCGGGTCGTCGGCCGATCCCACGGCTTGCAGCAGCACCTCGGTCGGCGTGACGCCGAGGCCCAGGACCAGGGCGAGATCGCGGTAGTACGGGAAGAACCAGTCGGACCCCGGTCGCAGCATGCGGGCCAGTGCCAGCAGCAGTGCTTCGTGGCCGGCCCCGGAGATCTGGAAGAACACCTTGCGTTGCTTCTGGAGCGCCATCTCACGGTCGTCGATGGCGCGAGACGTGCAGGCCAGGCGGAAGTCTTCGATCAATTCGTCGACGGGGAAGCCTCGGAAGTCATCCATCTGGCGCCATGTTGCCATCCGGGGTTTCACCCGTGTCGGAGGTCCTCGGCGTCAGCCCGGTCGGAGGCGCCGTCGACGACGGCCGCGCAGCGAAGCGTCCCGGCCGAGGTCGGCGTGCTCGGCCGCCGCGGTGCCGTGTCCCCAACCGACCGCGTCGCGCACGACCACCTGCCGATGCCGTAGGTCGGGGAACTCGCGAGCGAGGCGGGCCTCGACCGCGGCTTCGCGGCTCGCGAGCACCGGCAGCACCGAGCCGCCGTGATCGCGATCGGCGTCGGCGACGACCGATGCGTCGGTCTCGGCCAGACGCTGACCGACCCGGGTCGAGAACGCGACCAGGAACGACTGGCGATAGCGGCGCGTCCGTGTGGCGGCACGGTCGCCCCGATGCAGCATCGCCGACGTCGCCTGCAAGAGCAGCGAGGTGTAGAGCAACTCGATGGTCTCCTGGTCGTCCGGGTAGCCGACGACGGTTGCGACCCCTTCGTGCTGGGCGAACACCGCTCGGCTGCGGTTGGCCCGTGCGGTCGCGCTCAGGAGCAGGAACTTCTCACGGGCGTAGGGGGATTCGATGGTCACCTTGCGACCCTCGGGTGCCGCCGATCCGCCCGTGGCCGCAGCGACCATGGCCGCTTCGATGGCGTGGCGGTCCATCAGCTCCTGGGCCTTGGCGGTGAGCGCCTCGGCCTCGTCGGGGAACGTGGTGGACTCGGCCTTGGCCAACAGGGAGCGCACCTTGTGCAGCACGCCGTCGCTCGGGCCGGTCGCCGGGTCGGTGGTCATGGCCATCAGCCCATCATGGCGAGAGGGGATGACGAGAACTCCGATCGGCTGCGTCGGTTAGACCGGAGGCATGCGCCGAGTCACGCCCGTCGAAGCCGTCGAGATCTTCCGCGCCACCGACAGCCTCGGGCTGCCACTCGGCCCGGCGCAGCCAGCCGGGCTGCTCGAGGCGATGGGGACCAGGAAGGACTGGGATGACCTGCGCGTGTTCGGGGCCCTGGTCACCGTCCTGTCCGAGCTGTTCACCCACCCGAGAGTCCACTACCTGAGCGGCTTCTTCGGTCCCCTGGAACGGCTCCTGCGCGACTCGGGGGCGAACGTCGGGTTCGCCCCGGCGGACTTCCGACGCTTCGGCCCGCTCCTCGCCTCCATCGCACCCCGGGTCATGGCGACGGCGGCCGCACCGCCCGACGCCGACGGGTTCTGCTCGCTGTCGATCCACGCTGGCGCCAACGTCGCCGAGCACCATGCCGCCGGCGCCGATCCCGACCGACTGCTCATGGTCGAGTGCAACGACAACTATCCGGTCACATACGGCCACGGCGACCACCACCACCGCCTCCACGTCGACGAGATCGACGTCCTGATCGAGTCCGAGGCCGTGCCCTACGAACTGGAGGACGCTGCCGCCGGGCCGGCCGAGCAGGCGATCGCTCGCTTCGTGTCCGAGATGATCCCCGACGGCGCAACCCTCCAGACCGGCATCGGTGCGGTCCCCAACGTCGTGGCCACGCTCCTCGCCGAGGGCGACGGCGGCGACTACGGCGTCCACTCCGAGATGTTCACCAACGGCCTCATGCGCCTCCACGACGCCGGAAAGGTCTCGAACACCCGCAAGGGACAGTTCCCCGGTGTGTCGGTGACCACGTTCGCCGCCGGGACCAGCGAGCTCTACCGCTGGCTGCACGAGAACCGCGAGGTCGCCTTCTTGCCGGTCGACGTCGTGAACTCGCCCGAGGTCATCAGCAAGAACGACACGATGATCAGCATCAACGCGGCACTGGCGGTCGACATCCACGGCCAGGTCGTCGCCGACACCCGCAGCGGCGAGCAGTTCTCGGGCATCGGCGGGCACGAGGACTTCGTGGCCGGCGCCGGACTCGAGCTCAGCGACCGTTCGATCCTGTGCATGCCGTCGACCTACCGGGCGGGCGAAGCCGTCCATTCACGGATCGTGCCCTGGTTCGAGGCCGGCACCGTCATCACCACGCCACGGCACCAGGTCGACGCGATCGTCACCGAGTTCGGCGTCGCCGAACTGCAGGGGCTCACGGTCCACCAACGCGGCAAGGCGCTGGCGGCCATCGCCCACCCGGACTTCCGGGACGATCTGTTGGCGGCGGCCGAACGGGCGAGCGGGGGCCGCTCCCCCGTCATCTGAGCCAGTCGACCATCCGCCGGGCGATCTCGGTGCCCTGGTCCTCCTGGAGGAAGTGGAGTGCGTCGTCGACCGTCGAGTGCGGCTGCCCTGCGGCGCCCGGGATGCGTTCGACGAGTTCGCCGGCCAGGTCGTGTGGGACGACCGGATCGGCCGTCGCCCAGATCGTGAGGAGCGGACCATCGAACTCCTCGAGCACCGACCAGGCCGCCTCGTTGGCGTCGGGGGCGGTCGGCACCAGCAACGGGAACTGCCGCGCCCCGGCGCGGTACGACTCGTCGGGGAAGGGAGCGTCGTAGGCCGCGACCACCTCCGCCGGCAGTTCGGTGGCGGTCCCGGCCTGGAGCACGCCACCCACGTCGAGTTCCACGGCCGACTGGCTGTAGGCCACCCACTCGAGGAATCCCGAGAAGTCCACGCTGGCATCGGGGTCGGGGGCGAACGGCGGGAACTCGACGCCCCGCAGGACCGGCAACGCCGTGTTGGCGGCGACGACGCGGGCGAACCGGTCGGTCTCGGCGACCAACCGAAGACCGAGCAGACCACCCCAGTCCTGGCAGAACAGGGTGATCTCGCGCAGGTCGAGGGCTTCGACGAAGGACCGCAACCAGGCGACGTGGCCGTCGTAGGTGTACGCCGATCGCTCGACCGGTTTGTCGGACTTGCCGAACCCGATGAGGTCGGGGGCGATGCAGTGGAAGCCCGCAGCGGTCAACACCGGGATCATGTGGCGGTACAGGTACGACCACGACGGCTCACCGTGCAGGAGCAGGATCACGGGGCCGTCCGACGGTCCCTCGTCGACGAAGTGCATCCGCAGTCCGTCGACGCTGACGTGGTTGGCGGGGAACGGATACCCGGGGAGGTCGGCGAAGCGATCGTCGGGGGTCCGCAGGAACTCGATGCCCGCGGGAGTGGTCTGGGTGCCGGTCATCGGGCCGAGGATAGGGCCGTCATCGCTTCCGGCAACGCTCGCAGCCGACCACCGGGAGCGAGCACGGGAAGACGGAG
>JBFIHN010000160.1:0-7551 GCA_041601775.1 Acidimicrobiales bacterium | reverse complement strand
GTGGTTGTGGCCGCCGTGGGAGTGATCGTGTCCCATCAGTCGTCCCCCCGGTGCGCCAGGTGTTGTCTCGACAGGTCGAGCAGTTGCCGGACGTGGTCGTCGTCGAGGCGGTAGTAGATCGACCGTCCGTCGCGGCGGTTGCGCACGATGCCGGCCGACCGGAGCAGCCGCATGGCATGCGAGACCGTCGTCTCGGTCGTCCCGACCGCCACGGCGATGTCGCCCACGTTCATCTCCCCGGCTTCGAGGAGGGCGTAGAGGATGCGGACCCGGGTCGGGTCCCCCAGCAACTTGAAGCTGTCCGCCAGTTCGTCGGCTTCATCCATCGATATCTGCACATCTGTGAAGATATTCCATGCATGTCCGGATGCACAAGCGCTGCCGCACGCGTACCGTCGCGTCGATGGCCGGACCCGCAGTCGAGATCACGCCGAGCCGCGACGGTGCCGTCGGCAACCATCCGATCCGGCGAGCGCTGCCGCGCCGGGATCGCCGGACCGTCGGCGCGTGGTGCTTCGCCGACCACATGGGCCCATCCACCTACGGTCGCCAGGATCCGATCGGCATCGGTCCACATCCCCACATCGGGCTCCAGACGGTCACGTGGCTCGTCGCCGGAGAGATGCTCCACCGCGACAGCCTGGGGACTGAGCAGACCATCTCCCCGGGCCAGCTCAACCTGATGACCGCGGGACGCGGCGTGTCCCACGCCGAGGAGGGGATCCATCCGCGCGGCGACCTCCACGGCATCCAGCTGTGGGTGGCCCAGCCGGAGCGGACCCGCCACGGCGACGCGGCGTTCGAACACCATGACGACCTCCCCCAGATCGAACTCGCCAACGCATCGGCGACCGTGCTCGTCGGTGCGGTGGGCGACGTCACCTCGCCGGCGCGGCGCGACACTGACCACTTCGGCGCCGAGGTGGTGCTCGGTGGTGGGCGCACGGTGGTCCCCGTCGACGACCGACACGAGCATGCACTCGTGGTCCTGTCGGGCGCGATCGAACTGGACGGCCGATCGATCCGACCGGGCCACCTCGGCTACGTGCCGGTCGGCCGCAGCGAGTTGGCCATGGTCGCCACCGAGCCGACCCGCCTGATGCTCCTCGGCGGCGAGCCGTTCGAGTCGAAGGTCACCATGTGGTGGAACTACGTGGCACGCGAGCGCGACGAGATCGATCAGGCCAACCGCGACTGGGCCGCCGGACACGACCGCTACGGCGACACCGGCTCCTCGTGGCCTCGCATCCCGGCGCCGGTGCCGCCGTGGCACCCCACCGCCGGGACCACCTGAGCTGCCGTCGGCGATCATGGGGACCGCTCCCCCTGCCGCCACGCTCCTCGTCAGGGAGCGAGGCTCTCGGCGAGCCGGTCGATCGTGGGCCGGAGAATCATCGTGTAGGTGTCGGCGATGGCACGCTCACGGTGCTCCTGTTGCGCCTGGAGGCGGGCTGGGTCGAGCGCGACGGCCAGGAAGGCCGCCTTGCTGGGGAAGGCGTTGAAGCGGGCCTGATGCCACTCGCGTCCGTCGCCCACGATCGTGCCCTCGACACCGAACCACCCGGAGATCCGGACGCCGTGCGGCACTGCGACAGCACCAGCGTGGTTCTGGTACTCGGCCATGTCCGACGCGGCCCCACCGGGGTGGAATCGGATCAGGTGCATCAGCGTGACCGGGCCGTCGTCGTCGGCCGGGGGATGCGGGACCTCCGACCAGTCGGGGAAGCGCGACGGATCCTCGCTCGCCGACGGGTCCGGGATGGGCTGACAGCCGGCCACGATGGTGGAGGCCATACCCGCCTGTTTGTGGACGTGCTTCGCCTGGAAGTCGGGACGCGACTGCATCTCGATGAACGACCGACGGGTGGGGTACTTGACGACGCCGACCCGGTCCCACTGCGGGGTGTCGCCCAGGAGTTGGGTGTCGACGTCGGCGACGAAGACCGGGTCGGCCCCGATGTCGGCGAGCACCTCGAGCGGCGCGTAGCGATCATCGGCTTCGCGGCCGGAGACGACGCCGGCACCGACACCGACACCGGCGTAGTCCGCGACCGCGCGGTAGTGCATCAGGTTGACCATCCAGATCGGGCCGTCGTCCTCCGGCGACGTCGTCGCGAGGCGCAACGCGTAGTCGCGATCGACCTGTCCGTACGTGGGACCCCCCGTGTCCATGCCGGCCATTGCGCCCAGATGCGAGTCAGACTGTCAATAGGTTCTGCGTGTCCGGGTGGCAGGTCCTGGCCGTTCTAGTGTGCGGCCATGACCGATCACGTCGAAGTCTCCCGCGCCATCGCTGCATCGCCCGAAGCCGTCTGGAACGCCATCACGGACATCACCCGGATGGGCGAATGGTCGCCGGAATGCCACACCTGCGAGTGGAAGGACGGCGCGACCGGCCCGGCCGTCGGCACCTCGTTCATCGGACACAACCGCAACGGCGAGCTCGAGTGGACCACCGAGGCCGTGATCATCGAGTGCGTCCCCAACAAGGTCTTCCGGTTCGACGGGGTGTTCGGCGACCTCCACTTCGCGAAGTGGGGCTACCTGATCGAGGCCACCGACGACGGCTGCATCGTCACCGAGACGTGGGAGGAGGGACGGTCGCCCGAGATCATCGAGATGACCAAGCCGATCTCCGGCGTCGACGACCGCGCGTCGCACAACCGTGCCGGGATGGAGAAGACCCTCGAGCGGCTCGCCGCCGCCGTCGAGTAGTCCTCAGCGTCCGACGGGCGCCGTGGGGGTGAACCGCACCGGGAGACGCTTGATGCCGCCGACCAACGGCATGCCCATCGCCTCGAGCGGAACCGGATCGCCGGCCAGTTCGAGGTCGGGCAGCCGGGTGAGGAGTTGACGGAACGCGACGGACAGCTCTCGCCGGGCCAGGTGCGCGCCGAGACAGAAGTGCGGTCCGGGGCCACCGAAGCCGAGGTGCGGGTTCGGGTCGCGCTGCACGAGGAACCGCTCGGGTTCGTCGAACACCCGCGGATCGCGGTTGGCCGCTCCGTAGAGCAGCACGACCTTGTCGCCCTCGACGAAGTCGTGACCCGAGATGGTGACGTCGGTCGTGGCCGTCCGGCGCATGAAGGTGACCGGCGACGCGACGCGCACGATCTCCTCGACCGCGGTCGGCGTGACGGCCTCGAGGTCGTCCTGCCAGATCGTGCGTTGGTCCGGGTTCTGGGCCAGGAGGTTCACACCGTGGCTGATGGCCGTCCGGGTCGTGTCGTTGCCCGCAACGGCCAGGAGGATGAAGAACGGCGCGATCTCGTTCGGCGCCAGCATGTCCTCGCCGACATCGTTGTGGACGAGCTTCGACGTGAGGTCGTCGGTGGGGTTGGCCCGGCGTTCCTCGGCCAGGTCGTTCATCAGGTTCGTCAGGCTCATGCCCGCTTCGAACATGGCCATCATCGGGTCGCCGTCGCCCATGAACTCGGGGTCTCCGCCGCCGAGGATCACGTTCGTCGCCTGCAAGACGGTGTCGAACTCGCTGCGCGGGATCCCCATCATGTCGCAGATCACCAGGAGCGGGAACGGCTGGGACATCACCTCGACGAGGTCGACCTCGCCGGCCTCACAGAACCCGTCGATGACCTCGGTGCAGATGGTGTCGACGGAGTCGAGCACGTTCTGGAGCTGGCGGGGGGTGAACGAACGAGCCACGATGCCGCGCTGGCGGGCGTGGCGGGGGTCGTCCATGTTGATGAAGGAGCCGAAGAAATCGAGCGCCTCCTCGGGCAGGTCGGGGATCGCGACCGCGCCCTTGCCCGAACAGAACTCCTTGGGCCGCTTGCTGATCTCGACCACCTCGGCGTACCGGGTCACCGCGTGGAACGACTCGGTTTCCCCCGTCATGATGTTCTCGAACGACGACGGGGTGAAGGGACCGGCCTCGCGGATGGCGATGAACTCCGCCATCCGTGCGTCCAGCGGCTGGCGCCAGAACTCGGGGTCGATCAGTCGGGGCTCGTTCTGCACGGTTCTCCTCGTCGGGTCACGAACGTGGACGCACGCTAGCGACGGGCAGCGGTGACGACCGATCGCACCCGACCACTGTGACCCCTGTCACGCTCCGGTACCCCGAGCGCGCCCGACTCACCGGAGGAAGAGCATCTCCCGGTACTTCGGCAGCGGCCAGTCGGCGTCGGCGATCTCGCCCTCGAGCGCGTCGGCGTGCTTGCGCACGTCGTCCATCAGGCCTCGCAACGTGTCGGCACAGTGCTTCATGTGCTTCTCCGTGTTGTCGAAGTCGTCCTCGGCCATGGCTGCGGACAGTTCGTCGACCGCGCCGCGGAGCGCGTTGGCATGGGTGGCGATGGCCGTGATGGGCGTCAGGTCGAGGTCGACGCCGAACTGCTTCGCCTGTTCGTACGTGGCGGTGAGCGATGCCAACGACGTCATGGCCGCGGGGAGGATCGAGGTCTTGGCCATCTCGACCATCAACTTGGCCTCGACGGCGATCGTCAAGATGTACTGCTCGGCGTACACCTCGTAGCGGCTCTCCAACTCGGCCGGGCTGAGGACGTTCATCGACTGGAACAACTCGACGACGTCCGGCTCCATGAGCACGGGGAGCGCGTCTGCCGTCGTCGGGATGTTGCGCAGGCCACGATCCTCGACGGCCGCACGGTGCCACTCGGACGAATAGCCGTCTCCACCGAAGATCACGGCCGAATGCTCGTTCATCAGCTCCTGCAACACCTCGGCGACGCCGGCGATGAGCTGGGCTTCGGTCGCGTCCTCGGGGAGGATGGCCTCGAGCTTGTCGGCGATCCAGTGCAGCGAGTCGGCGAGCATCGTGTTCATCGCCACGAGCGGCCCGGACACCGAGTGGTTGGAGCCGACCGCGCGGAACTCGAACCGGTTCCCGGTGAACGCGAACGGCGAGGTGCGGTTGCGGTCGCCCGGGTCACGCTGGAACGGCAGGATCTGTGCGAGGCCGAGATCCATCGATCCGCCGTCGGAGTTCCCGGCGACGCGTCCGGCCTTGATGTCGTCGAAGACCTGCTCCAGCTGGTCGCCGAGGTACACCGACAAGATGGCGGGCGGCGCCTCGTTGGCACCGAGTCGGTGGTCGTTGCCGGCGGACGCGATCACCGCGCGGAGCAACGGACCGAACTTGTGGACACCGCGGATCACGGCGCCGCAGAAGACGAGGAAGTGGAGGTTGTCGCTCGGCGTCGAACCGGGATCGAGCAGGTTCCCCTGCGTCGCGTTCCCGACCGACCAGTTGACATGCTTGCCCGAGCCGTTGATCCCGGCGAAGGGCTTCTCGTGCAGCAGGCACAGGAACCCGTGGGCCTTGGCGGTCGACTTCATCACCGTCATCATCAACTGCTGGTGATCGGCGGCGACGTTCGCGGACTCGAAGTACGGGGCGATCTCGAACTGCCCAGGCGCGACCTCGTTGTGGTGGGTCTTGGCCGGGATCCCGAGACGGAAGAGCTTGTCCTCGAACTCCTGCATGAAGACCTGGACGCGCTCGGGGATGGCGCCGAAGTAGTGGTCGTCGAACTCCTGGCCCTTGGGCGACGGCGCACCGAAGAGGGTGCGACCGGCGAGGAGGAGATCGGGCCGGCTCGCCGCGAAGTGGGCGTCGACGAGGAAGTACTCCTGCTCGGCGCCGCAGCTCGAGGTCAGCGGCGCGATGTCGGTCTCGCCCATGATCGACAGCAGACGGCGGGCCGCGTCGTCCATGGCCGCGTTCGACCGCAGCAGGGGGATCTTCTTGTCGAGGGACTCGCCGGTCCACGACATGAACACGCTCGGGATCATCAGCGTCGCGCCGTTGGCGGTCTGCATGACGTACGCCGGGCTGGTGGGGTCCCAGGCCGTGTAGCCGCGCGCGGCGTTGGTCATGCGCAGGCTGCCGTTCGGGAACGACGAACCGTCCGGTTCGCCCTTGATCAACAAGCTGCCCGAGAACTCGGTGATGGCGTTGCCCTCGCCGTTGATGACGATGAAGCCGTCGTGCTTCTCCGCCGTGATGTTCGTCAGCGGGTAGAAGACGTGGGAGAAGAACTTCACGCCCTTCGCCAGTGCCCAGTCCTTCATGGCCGCGGCGACCACATCGGCGGTGGCCGGGTCGAGGGGCGCGCCCTCCTTGACCGTCGCCTTCATCTCCTTGAACGCCGACTTGGAGAGCCGTTCCTCCATCGTCGCCAGGTCGAAGACATCGGTCGCCCAGATCTCCGACAACGGCTGTCCTGCCTGTCCCGTCTCGGGGACGGCGCGGTCCAGGACCTTGCTCGTTGCTGCGAACCTTGCCGTACTGGCGGACATCGTTGCCTCCACTGCTCGGGATCGAACGGTGGGTCCGTTCATCTCGGGACCCCCATCCAAGCGGGTCCGGCGCCGTGGAGGAACTCCGGGCGACGAGTCTTCGCACGCCGGAAACGCTGCCGACTCACTCTGCGGGTGTCCGCTCCCCGGTAGTTTCGGCCGGCGCCGGACGATCGAGGAGCGCCCAGATGGACTACGAAGACGCCCGACGTGCGGTCGCTGCGGGGGAACCACCCGAGCGCGCCGCCCGGGAACTGGTCGCCGAACTGACGCCGACCGAGCGCCTGTGGCTCCTCGACGGGGATGCCCCGACCTGGGCCGGACTGCGCTTCCTCGGCGAGGACGGCTACCACCTCGCACCGTTCCCCGCCGCCCACGTCGAACGGGTCGGCATCCCGGGCATCGCGTTCAGCGACGGTCCGCGCGGCGCGGTGGTCGGGAACGCGACCGCGTTCCCGGTGACGATGGCCCGCGGCGCGACCTGGGACCCCGACCTCGAGGAGCGGGTGGGTGAGGCCATCGGCCGCGAACTGCGGATCGCCGGCGCCGACCTGACCGGAGCCGTGTGCGTGAACCTGCTCCGACACCCGGCGTGGGGACGAGCACAGGAGACCTACGGGGAGGACCCGTTCCACGTGGGCGAACTCGGTGCCGCGCTGACCCGCGGGCTCCAACGGCACGTGATGGCCTGCGTCAAGCACTTCGCCTGCAACTCGATGGAGAACGCCCGCTTCTCGGTCGACATCGAGGTCGACGAGGTCGCGCTCCACGAGATCTATCTGCCGCACTTCAAGCGGATCGTCGACGAGGGCGTCGCCTCGGTGATGTCGGCCTACAACGCGGTCAACGGCGAGTGGGCCGGCCAGAACCAGGCCCTGCTCACCGACGTGCTGCGCGACGAGTGGGGATTCCTCGGCTTCGTGATCAGCGACTGGATCTTCGGTCTCCGCGACGCCGGCACGTCGATCCGCGCCGGACTCGACATCGAGATGCCCTACCGGATGGTCCGCCAGCAACACCTCGCCGACGCTCTCGAACGCGGTGAGGCCTCGTGGGACGACGTCGACGCTGCCGCGGCCCGGATCGTGGCGACGCTCCTGCGCTTCGACCCGGTCCTCACCGCCGACCCACCGGCACCAGAGGTGCTGTGCTCCCCCGCCCATCGAGCGTTGGCCCGCGAGGTCGCCGGACGGTCGTCCCTGCTCCTGCGCAACGAGTCGGTCGACGGCACGCCGGCCCTCCCGTTGCCTCCCGGCACCCGGGTCGCCG
>JBFIHN010000159.1:0-7569 GCA_041601775.1 Acidimicrobiales bacterium | reverse complement strand
TCGGGGCCTGGGTCGTCGGCGTGTGGTCGACCGACGGGAGTGCCTCGGTGGTGGTCGGCGCGGCCTCGGTGTCGTCGCCGCCGCACCCCGCGAGGGTGAGGGCGACCACGAGAGCGATCCCGACGATCAGTCGATCCATCGTGACGACAACTCCCCGCGACGGGCGTCCCACTCTTCGGACGTGATGGCGAAGCGGACGTGGTCCTCCCAGACCCCGTTGATCTCGAGATAGCGCAGCGCAACGCCTTCCTCGCGCAGAGCGAGCTTCTCGACCACGCGACGGCTCGCACCGTTCCGGGGGATGATGGCGATCTGGAGGCGGTGGAGGCCCACGTCCTCGAAGGCGTACTTGGCTGCGACCACGAGCGCCTCGGGCGTGTAGCCGTTCCCGGCGTGGCGCTCGTCGATCCAGTACCCGACGTAGGCGTTCTGGAACGGACCGCGCTGGACCGACGACAGGTTGATCTCGCCGATCAAGGAGCCGTCGTGGATGAAGATCCCGAAGCCGTAGCCCGTCCCCAACTGCCACTCACGAGCACGGGCCGAGCACCGGGCCGAGAAGGCGTCGCTGCTCTCGATGACGTCGGCCTGGCCGGGGATCCGCTTGGGTTCCCACCGTGTCAGCCAGTCCATGTTGTGACGGCGGACCTCACGCCACTTGTCGAAGTCCCGGAACTCGATCGGACGCAGGACGACGCGACGACCCAGCAGCCGGGTGTTGGTCGCGGTCCAGGTCACCGTCCCAACAGCTCCCCGAGCGCGGCCACCAGCGTCGTCACGTTCCGACGACGAGCGGTGTGACCCATACAGCCCACCCGCCAGACCTTGCCGGCGTAGTCGCCGAGCCCGCCGCCGATCTCGATCCCCCACTCCCGCAGCAGCGAGGCGCGCAGCGCGGCCTCGTCGACCCCGTCGGGGACGCGGACCGTGGTCAGCTGCGGGAGCCGGTGACCCTCCTGGGCGAAGAGCTCGAAGCCGAGGCCGGTGAGCCCGTCCTGCACCGCCGCGCCACACGCCCCGTGGCGGGCGATGACCGCGTCGACGCCCTCCTCCGCGATGGCCTTCAGGCCGCCGTGCAGGCTGAAGATCATCGAGATCGGCGCCGTGTGGTGGTACGCCCGGGTCGCTCCCGGCGTCCCCACGTAGCTCCCGATCAACCGGAGGTCGAGATACCACGACTGGCTGCGCTCGACGAAGCGCTCCCGGGCGCGCTCCGACACCGTGATCGGCGACAACCCGGGCGGGACGCCCAAGCACTTCTGGGTGCCGCTGTACGCGAGGTCGACGCCCCACTCGTCGGCCCGGAACTCGAGCCCGCCCAACGAGGTGACGCAGTCGACCAGCAGCAGTGCATCGCCCTTGCCGGCGCCGATCTCGGCGACGTCCGACCGTGTGCCGGTCGACGTCTCGGCATGGACCATGCCGATGAGCGTCGGCGAGGGATGCGCCGACAACAGACGGTCGGCGGTGACCGGCGTACCCCAGTCGAAGTCGACTCGGACGACCTCGGCCCCGGTGCGCGACGCGACGTCGCACATCCGCGCACCGAAGACACCGTTCACGCCGATGACCGCGACGTCGCCGGGTCCGAGCACGTTGACGATGCACGTCTCCATGCCGGCCGAGCCGGTCCCGCTGATGGGGATGGTGAGGGCGTTGGTCGTGCCGAACAGGACGCGCAGGTCGTCGCACACGTCGTCGAGGAGATCGAGGAACTCCGGGTCGAGATGGCCCAGCATCGGGCGGGTGAACGCCTCGATGGCCTCGGGGTACGGGTTGCACGGGCCGGGGCCCATGAGGATGCGGTCGCTGCGGGGCACGGTCGCCGAGCCTAGGGCGCGAGGGAGGCCACGAGACCGTCGAGGATGTCGGACTCGGACACCAGGATCTCGTCGACCCCGAGCCAGCGGACGAGGGCGACGAGGATGCAGACGCCGGCGACGATGACGTCGGCGCGGGCCTCCTCCAGGCCGGGGTTGTGCTTGCGGTCGGCGAGCGACTCGGTGGCGAGCGTCCGGAACACGTCCTCGATGGCGTCACGCTCGAGACGGAAGTGGTGGATGGCGTCGCGGTCCCACTCGGCCAGACCCAACTCGACGGCGGCCACGGTCGTGATCGTCCCGGCCAGGCCGACGACCGTCTTCGCGCTCGTCATGCCCGGGAGCTCGCGGGCGATGTCGTCCAACCACGCCTGGGTGACCGAGATGCAGGCGTGGAGTTCCTCGGGCTGGGGTGGGTCGTGCTCGATGTACTGCTCGGTGAAGCGGACGCAGCCGATGTCGATCGAACGGGCGGCCTCGACCTCGGTGGTCCCGACGATGAACTCGGTCGAGCCGCCGCCGATGTCGACCACCAGATGCGGTCCGAGCGCGGGGTCGAGCTCGGCCGTCGCGCCGAGGAACGACAGCGCGGCCTCCTCCGCGCCGGAGAGCAACTCGGGGCGGACGCCGATGATCGCCTCGGCTGCGTCGAAGAAGTCGTCGCTGTTGGCGGCATCGCGTGCCGCGGAGGTGGCCGTGATCCGGATCCGATCGGCGCCGTGCTCGTCGATCACGGCGCGATAGGTGCGCAGGGCGGCGAGCGTGCGTTCGATGGCCGCAGGATCCAGCACACCGCTGGCGTCCACGCCCCGCCCGAGACGGGTGATGGTGTTGATGCGGGCGAGCGCCTCCTTGTCGGATCCGGTGCCCCGGGAGACCAGGAGACGGGTCGAGTTCGTGCCGCAGTCGATGGCCGCGACGACCGTTCCGCTCATTCTTCGACCGTGCCTTCTTCGATCAGGCGGGCCTCGATCCACGGTCCGACCGGATCGGGGCCACCGGCGAGGTACCAGGCCCAGTGGGCGTGGAAGCACTTGATCCCACGCCGGGTCCCGCCGACGCCGCCGGTCGGGACCGGCCCGTCGTGTCCCGGCGGCAGTGCAGCATCGCGTTCGGCCTCGTAGGCGCGGTGGGCCGCGTCGAGCGCCTCGTCACCGATCTCGGCCTCGGCCACGTCGATGACACCGCTCGACTCGAGCCGTCCGATCATGACGCGGTCGGCGGCACCCACCAACCAGTAGCGGGTGGGCATCGGGGTGCCGTCGTCGAGCAGGGGCGCGTTCCGGATCACGACCGGTCCGCCGTCGTCGTCGCGCACGACGACCTCGAAGTCGGCCTGTGGGGCGCGCCCGAGCAGCGCCCGGACGGCCTCGATGTCTGCCTCGTCGGCCATCGGCGGATCGGTCGTCGTCAGCGCTTGCGCTTCTTGGAGCGGCGCTTGCCCAGCAGGAGCAGGAGGAACACCAGCGCGAGCAGCGGGGCGAGCCGCTTCGCGACCGGTGCGCCGGCGCTGTCGAGCAGGTCGACCGGTGCACTGGCTGCGTGGTCGACCGTGCGGACCGCCGGCTCGTCGGCCGGCTGGTCGGCCGGCTGGTCGGCCGGTGTCGCGGCCGCCGTGTCAGCGGCGGCGGCACCGGGCTCGAGCTTGCCCTCGAGGCACTCCACGAACTGGGTCAGGAGCTTGGCGCTGACCTCGGCGATCATCCCGCGGCCGAACTGTGCGACCTTGCCCTTGATGGTGACGTCGCTCTCGACGACCACGTGGGTCGACACGTCGGCACCGGATCCGGACTCGGTCATCGTCGCGGTGATGATGGCGCTGGCACTGCCCTGACCCCGGGTGTCACGACCCTCGGCCTTGAGCACGATCCGTCGGTTGGCCTCGTCCTGTTCCTGGAACGTGGCGGCACCCTTGTACTGCGCGGTGATCGGCCCGACCTTGACCTTGACGATCCCGCGGAACTCGTCTCCCTCGATCTCCTGGAGCTGCGCCCCGGGCAAGCACGGTGCGATGAGCTCCACGTCGTTCAGCACCTCCCACGCCCGTTCGACCGGGACAGGGACGGTGAACTCGTTCGTCAGGTCCATCGGTGCAGATCCTCCA
The DNA here is from genome assembly GCA_041601775.1 of Acidimicrobiales bacterium. Classification (GTDB taxonomy): domain Bacteria; phylum Actinomycetota; class Acidimicrobiia; order Acidimicrobiales; family Salinilacustritrichaceae; genus Salinilacustrithrix. The sequence goes on along the minus strand of JBFIHN010000159.1, from coordinate 3,645 downwards.
GGGTGTCGATGTCCGATGCGTCTCCCGCGCACGGTATCGGCCGCACGAGGTCGGGACGACTCCGCATCAGCGCCCGACCGACCTCGTCGCCCGACGTCGGCAGCAGGTCCCACACCGAGGCCGCCAGCCGAACCGGGTTCCCGCGCCTGCCGTCGTAGGTGGCCACGGCGATCTCGGCATCGGATCCGCCGACCCGACGCCAGGCCTCACCGGAGATGAAGGGCTGATCGGCGAGGCCCACGACCACCGCGTCGTGCCCGTCGGCACGGGCGGCGGCGATGCCCGCGTGCACCGACGTCGCCTGGCCATCGGCCCATGCCGCGTTGTGGACGACACGCACGTCGGGGCCGACGAGGTCGGTCACGTCGACGGCCCCGGTCACCACGTAGACGTCGAAGCCCGAGGCGCAGACCGCCGCGAGGGCATGCGAGAAGACGGTGCCGTCGCCCAGCGGAGCGAGCAGCTTGTGGGTCTCACCCTCGAAGCGGCTGCCAGACCCGGCAGCGAGGAGGACGGCGGCGACCACGGCCTCGATTGTGGCCGATGCGCCGACCTCCGGTCAGTCGGCGACCCAGTTGCCGTGGAAGCCGTAGGGGACACGGTTCGGGAGGGCGATGGTGCAGGCCGGCTCGCCGGTGAAGTCCTGGCCGTCGAGCAGGACCAGGTGGCTCGAGTCCTCGGCGGCGTCGTAGGTCACCGACATCACCCAGCCGTCATCCTCCGCGGCGTCGGGCGCGCGGGGGATGAAGACCGCCTCCATCGACACTCGATTCGGCCCGTAGTCGTGCATGATCCGGGTGCCGGTGGTGGAGTCCCACCGCATGAGCGGACCGAACTGGAGCCCTCCGGAGGTTCCGTCGAAGGTGCCGGCGTAGCCGTAGCGCGCTCGCTTGCCCACCAGGCGCTCGTCGATGCGGGGGAACTCGAGGGGATGGTCGTCGAGGCGTTCTTCGGTGACACGGCCGGCGGCCGGGTCGATCGTCCAACGGTCGAGCGTCGGGTTGCCCTCGTTGGGGCCGCGCATGTCGGTGCGGAACATCGACGGATGACGGACGATGTCGAGGACGATGCGTCCGTCGTCGAGGTCGTATGCGTTCATCGGGTGGAACACGTAGCAGGGCTCCACGTCGTACCACCGCACCTGGTCGGCCGTGCCGCCCTTGGGGAGCACGCCGACGCGGGCGCCGTAGTCCTCGTCCCAGCGGTAGGGCAGTCCGACGCCCGTCATCGCCATGTCGAGGTCGAACGTGACCGGGAGGTCGTAGAGGATGACGTGGGTCTCGGTGATCGACAGGTCGTGCATCATCGGCTTGCCGGGCACCGCGATGTCGGCGGTGTGTTTGACCACGCCGTCGGCGCCGATGACCTGGTACTGCACCGTGTCCCAGCCCCAGTAGTAGGCGGCGACGTGGAGGTCGCCCGTGTCGGGATCGCGCTTGGGGTGGGCCGAGAACGGTCCGGGGATACCCGCCGTCCCCGGTCCGCGGAAGTCCGCTCGACCGATCGTCTCGAGTTCGTCGCCGAGTTCGACCGGGTTGGCTCCCGCCTCGACACACGCGAAGGTCCGACCGGCCAGCCCGATCACGTTGGTGTTGACCGCGCCCTGCATCACGCCGGTGGGGCCGCCGGGGTCGTCCCAACCCCGCTGTTCGAGGATGCTGCCGGCACGGACGAAGCGGCTGCGGTACCAGGCCGCTCTCCCACCGTCGAGGCGGACGCCGTGCACCATGCCCGTGCCGGTGAACCAGTGATAGTTCTCGGCCTCGGCCGCGATCGGGTTGGGGCCGATCCGGAGGTAGCGTCCGCACAGGTCGGGTGGGAGCTGTCCCTGTACGACCGGGAGGTCGAAGGCCGTGGTCTCCTCGGGCAAGGGCGCGAAGTTCCCGGCGAGGTACGCGTTCTCGCTCGTTCGGCGTTCAGTCAGGGCATCGGTCGGGACATCGGTCATGGGACCCTCCAGGTCATTGTTATAGTCCATCCTGGACCATCGGTGTCGGACTGTCAACGGGTTCCGCCGGAATCGTGCCAGCATCGGGGCCATGGATCCCCTGACCGCACGCAAGACCCTCGCCGGCATCCGCGCCGCCATCGGCCTGGGCGCCCTCGTCGCACCGCGCCTCACCGGCAAGGTCTTCGGCATCGACGCCGCCGAGAGCCCGGCCGCCCCCTACCTCGCCCGCCTCTTCGGTGCCCGCGAGCTCTACATGGCCTCGCCGTTCCTGATGCCCGCGCCGGGGCTCGACGAACAGGAGTTGGCGGCCCGGGCCGTCCCCGTCGACGCCGCCGACACCGTCGCCGCGTTCGCCGCCGGCCTCAAGGGCTACCTCCCGTGGCGAGCGGCCATCCCCGCGGCCGCGACCGCCGCGCTCGGTACGTGGCTCGGGACCGCTGCCGCCAAGCAGGGTTGACCGAGGCGTCTCGCGGTCCGGACGTCGCGTCTCAGTGAATGGAGCCGTCGCCGTCGCGTAGCGACGGGGCAGGACGTGCGGTCCGGGTCGCGATGATCTCGGCCAGGATCGAGACCGCGGTCTCCTCCGGCGTCCGGGCACCGAGGTCGAGGCCGATGGGGGCCATGACCCGCCCGATCTGCTCGTCGGTCGCGCCCTGCTCCCGCAACCGGCGATTGCGGTCGTCGGTGGTCCGACGCGAGCCCATCGCACCGAGGTAGCCCACGTCGGTGTCGAGCGCGGCCAGCACCGCGGGCACGTCGAACTTCGGGTCGTGGGTGAGCACGCACACGGCATCACGGGGACCGAGATCCGATCCCACCCGTTCGAGGAGCCGATGCGGCCAGTCGACGACGACGTCGTCGGCGAACGGGAACCGAGCCCTGGTGGCGAACACCTCGCGGGCATCACAGACGGTGGTGCGGTACCCCAGCACCTTGCCCAGCCGGACCAGGGCTCCGGTGAAGTCGACGGCCCCGAACACGAGCAGCTGGGGCGGCGCGGCGAAGGTCTCGATGAAGACCGACACCGCCCGTTCTCGGGCCTCGCCGTGTTCGCCGTAGTGACGCACGCCGCTCGTCCCGGCGGCCAACTCGCCGAGCGCATCGCGGACGACCACCCGGTCGAGGTCCGCGTCGCCGAGCGTCCCTTCGGGGTCGGCGTCGGGGCGGACCAGGAGCTTGGCGCCGACCGCGGTCCCGTCGACCACGGTTGCGAGCGCGATCGGCGCCTCGCCGCGGATCGATTCGCGGAGTTGGTCGAAGATGCTCACCAGTCGAGCGGCTCGATGAAGAGGTGGATGGTGCCCCCACAGGTGAGGCCCACGGCGAACGCCTCGTCGTCGGAGTAGCCGAAGGTGACGATGCGTCGATCACCCGACTCGATGATGTCGAGCGCTTCCGCCACCACGGCGCCCTCGACACAGCCACCCGAGACCGAGCCGACGACCTCGCTGTGCTCGTTCACCGCCATCGCCGCGCCCGGCAGGCGCGGACCGGAGCCTTCGACGTCGACCACACGGGCGACGGCAGCACGCGTGCCCGCCCGCCGCCACCGGTCGAGGTCGTCGAGGATCTCGCGCATCACCAGCAGCCTACGTGGGAGCCTCGCCGGCGAGGACGGCGCTCAGCCGCTCGAGCGCGTCGACGCTGTGCCCTTCGACGAAGGCGTCGACATGCGGGAGCGCCGCCGCCATTCC
>JBFIHN010000158.1:0-7607 GCA_041601775.1 Acidimicrobiales bacterium | reverse complement strand
TGGTGTCCGGCAGCGCGCAACTTCGCTGCGGCTTCGCCGAGCAAGAGGTCGGTCCGACCCGACATCTGGTGGAAGTCGTAGAGACGCCCCCGGGCTCGCTCCATCCATTCGACGGCCTCGCCGAGCGTGCCGAGGGCGTCGACGGTGGCGTCGGACACGCCCGCCGGTCTGCGGTCGGCGAGGAGCCAGCTCGGGCTCGGCTTCGGGGGTTCCCAGTGGTGGTCGTCGATGGCGGTCGCACTGTCCATGCCGGTGTCCTTATCCGGGCCGTTCGCTCGCCACCACAGAACTGGCGGAGATGTGCCAGAAGTCGCGCTCAAGCAATGCCGCGAAACTGCCGATTCCTCCTTCGAGAGGATCGGGGACACGGTATGGGACTCGTGCGACGGCCTGGTGGGGAACGCGGCGCATCCATCATGGAGTTGGCGTTCATCGCCCCCGTGATGGCACTGATCGTCATGGGCGTGCTCGACCTCGCACGCGGACACCAGATGCAGATCGGGCTCACGAACGCGGCCCGCGAAGGTGCCGCCCTCGCGCAGGTCAGGCCCAACGACGTGACGTGTGCCGGCGAGGACGACATCACCGACCGGGTGATGCGGGAGAGCGAGAACCTCACCGGCTACGCCGACCTCTCGATCGCCGTGTTCGCGGAGGACGCCAGCGGCGACCTGACCGTCCCGGTGCTGGGTTGCGGTGGTTCGACGGCGTCGGCGGGTGAACGGGTCCGGGTCGAGGTGACCGCGACCTTCGACGTCATCACGCCCATGGTCGAGCGGGTCGTCGGTGGATCGCTCGACCTCACGGGATCGTCCGAGATCGAGGTGCAGACATGAGGTGGTCTCGTCGCGACGAGCGAGCGGTCACGGTGGTCGAGGCGGCCTTCGCGCTGCCGATCCTGTTCTTGTTCGTCCTCGCGCTGGTCGACCTCGGGACGTGGACGCTCGAGTCGAACAAGGCCGCCAACGCCGCACGCGACGGCGCCCGAGCAGCGATGATCCGCCACGCCGGGGCCGACGCCGGGTCCGGCAGCGACCGGACCGCGGTCGTCGACGCCATCCAGGCACACCTCCCGGGCCGGACACTGGCACCAGGCGACATCACGATCGAGTGCATCGACCCCGACGGCAATGCCGTGGTCGGCGGCTGCGCGGCAGCGACCATCGACCAGGACCGGATCCGGGTCACGACCCGCTGGGACAAGCGCTTCATCTCGCCGATCGCCGGGATCCTCGGCGCCTCCGAGGCGGAGGTACAGGGCGCGGCGACGATGGTCATCGTGGGGAGACCCGTCGCCCCGCCCGCCCCGGTGACGACGGTGACCACGCCACCGTCGGGCTGCCTGGCGCTCGGCCTCACGGCCACCCCCTTCACCAACACCGCCAAGACCGGGGGCGGTCTCGAGTACAACGTGCAGATCAGCTTCATCGTCGCCGGCACCTCGTCGTGCGCCGGCCTCGTGGTCCAGGTCGTGGCGCCGGGGGGCGGCACGGTGAACCACGCGTGTGGATGCAGCGGCGCACTGCTCCGGTCGTGGACGTACGGCAAGAGCACCAACAACTTCTGGACGGCGGGACAGGCAACGGTGCGCGTGCTCGACGGCGCATCGACCCTGGCGTCGACCACCTTCACCGTGAACTGAGGAGCCATGCGAACACTGCTGTCGATGTCCAGGACCAGCGATGGTGACCGGGGAGCGACGGCGGTCCTGTTCGCCATCGCGGTGTCGGCGATGCTGACCGTCGCCGCGCTCGTCCTCGGCGGGAGCGGGGGCTACAGCGCGGTCCGCGAGGCGCAGAACGCGGCCGACGCATCCGCCCTGGCCGCCACCTCGACCCTGCGGGCCGTGCAGATGGGCGATGCTCCGTCGTCGGAGGTGCTGGCCACGGCCGTCTCGGTGGCCGAGGCGAACGGCGCGACGTCGGGTGCCGTGGTGTGTGACATCGTCAACGCCAGGTACGCGCTGACCCACGCCGAAGCCGATGTCATCGGCCCCTGCGACGGCTCGAACGAGACCGCGGTCGGCGCGGCCGGCGTGCGTATCGGAGCCGTCAACACCAAGGACGTGCCCTTCGCCGCCTTCGTCGACGCAGAGACGATCCGCGGGCATGCCACCGCTGCCGCCACGATCCAGCCCGTCATCGCGGGAACCGGCCCGTTCATGGTGTGCGGTGCAGCCACCGCGACCGGACACCCGGCCCCGGCGTTGCTCCCCGATCTCTTGGACCCGACCGGGTTCTCGGTGAATCCGGCCGCGATCGGGCTCAGCTACGTCCTGCACGGCGGCCCCATGAAGAACGGCGGCCGGCAGTGTGGCGCAGGGTCGGACTCGTGGCGCGGCTTCGTCTCCTTCGACCGGAGGTTCCCGATCCCCTCACCCGACCCGATCGACGAGACCGACTGGTGGGAGGTCAAGACCGGCAACGCCAACGGCCACCTCACCCGGGTCCTCACCGGTGACGACGCCTGCGAGGGCGACGTCGAGCAGTTGATCGGCTGCCGTCTCGCACTCCCGCTGTGCCCCAAGAGCAACGGCGGCACCGGGGAGAGCCTCAAGCTGTACTGCGTGAAGCTCGGTGCCTTCGAGATCACCTACAACCAGCACTCGACCGGCGCGCCGCCGTGCAACGGCGGGACCGGCGGGAGCGGTCTGGTGTGCGGGACCTTCCTCGGGGCCGCCAACGCCATCAGCAGACAAGGCAGCGCTTCGACCCCGGATCCGTACGGGGTCGCGGTCATCAAGCTCGTGCAATGACACGACGCCGGTGAACACGACGCCGGACGCACCGAGGGCCACTCCCGACGGGAGCGGCCCTCGACGTGCGCCGTGGTCCCGCCGGAGCGGGGCACGGACTATCCGGTGATGACCGCCCCTTCGGGGAGCGGGTTGTCCGACTTGAAGAACGCGCCGGGGAAGACCGTCGACGTCTCGTAGGCCGCCACCTGGCCGAGGATGGTCGCGTGGCGGCTCTCGACGCCACCGATGGTCATGATCGTCGAGCGGAGCTCCGGGGTGCTCAAGGCGCCGGCCGCGAAGACGTAGGTCTGTGCGGCTGCGGTCTCGAGGTCGAAGGCGAGCTTGATGATGTCGCCCTCGGCGGAGGCCGCAGCGACGGCCGGGTCCACCAGCGCGGTCTTCACCGCGGCGTTGGCCTGGTCGTAGGCGCCGGCGCCGACGACGCCCTTGAGGGCATCGGCGTGCTCGCGGTGGTGCTGCTGGAACAGGCCGGCAGCGTCGGCGACGGCCGCGGTGGTCACCAGACCCGAGTCGATGGCCACCTGGTAGGTGTCGATGGCCAGGATCTCGAGCGAGATGGCGGTGTTGGCCAAGACGATGTCCATGTCGGCGTCGTCGTCTCCACCGCCGTCGCCCGAGACGGGCGCCCTGGCGGTGTCGTCGTCGTCGCCGCAGGCAGCGAGGAGCGCGGCACCGGCGATGGTCGCGCCGCCGATCTTGAAGAACTGGCGCCGACCGGGCACGCCGAGCAGGTGCGCCTTCTCGGCCGACGTCATGTCGACGCCGCCGTTGAACACACGGTCCAGCGTCTCGCGCCACTTGGGCATGGCGGCCTTGTTCTGGGCCTCCACCGCACGCATCTGGCGGTTGAACTCGTCGCGACTGAAGTCGTTCGAGGGGGAGTTGGGGTTTTCCATGGGATTCCTTCCTTCGTTCCTTCGGCCGGTCAGACCGGGAAGTCGGCGGGGTTGATGCCCTGCGCGATGTCGGCGGACTCGAATGCGCCGTTGGGGAACCAGAGATCGGGTCCCTCACCCAGCGCCAGGCTGAGTGCGGCGGCGTGGGCTGACTCGACGGGGAGGATCGTCGCGGTGCCCTGTGCGGCCTCGACGCTCTGGAGCGCGGTGAGGGCGAAGGCATAGGTGGCGACGGCCTGGTTCTCGACCGTCTTGGCGAATGCCAGGACCCCGGCCTCGTCGGACAGTTCGGCGATCATCGGCGCCAGTGCCTCGAGGAGCGCGGCGTTGGGCTCGCCGGTGGCGGCGTCGCCGGCGAGGGCGCCGAACGCTCCGGCATGTTCCTGGTGGTGACCGAGGAACAGCTCGGCGACGGGGAGGACCTCGGCGGAGAGCAGCGGCGCCCCGGCCTTGTAGGCCTCGACCGCTGCCAGCTCGACCGACTCGGCGAAGACGGCGATGGCCGTGTCGTCGAGTTGGCGCGCCCCGGCGGACGACAGGAGGCTGCCCACGGGCACCAGGGTCGAACCGACCGTGAGGACGGCACCGCCGACGGCGGCCTTCTTGAGGAAGGCTCGTCGGCCCGCCTTGAACTCGTCACCGAAGTGGAGTTCGCCGACCTCGTCGGCGAACGTCCGCATGCTGTCTCGGTGCATGTCATCGATGTCGCCCGCCATCTGGCGGAGCTCTTTCGGACTGGTCTGCACGCAGTTTCCTCCTGCTTGCTGGGTGTTGGGACTGTCAGGGGCCGGGAAGAGGGGTACGGACCGTCGATCACTCGACGGTCAACGTGCCCTTCATGAAGGGATGGAAGCTGCAGACGTACGCATAGTCACCGGGCGTGTCGGGCGCGGTGACCGTTCCTTCGGCATCGCTCGCGATGGTGTCGGTGTTGAAGGACCCGTCTGCGGCCGTGGCCGTGTGCGGTGTGCCGTCTGCATTGGTGAAGGTGATCTCGCTGCCGGCGGCGACGGTCGCGTCGACGGGGGCGAAGGCGAAGTCGACGATCTCGATCACGTCGACCGTCTCGCCGGTGGCCGAGTCGGTCCCCGGGTCGACGGTGCCGTTCGGCTCCGTCGCGGGCTCGGCGGAGCCGTCGTCGTCGCCACACGCTCCGAGGAGGAGGGCGGTCGAGGCGGCCAGGGCAACGATGGTGCGTGTTGGTGTCATCGAGGGGTTCTACGGAGCCCCTCGCCGGAGCGGATGACCGATTCGGGAGAATCCTCGATGGGGTCAGATGCGCAGGGCGCTACAGATCGAGGTTGCTCAGCTCGGGGATCCAATGGCCGGCACGAGCACGCGCGTCGCGGAAGCGTTCGCGGTCGAGCACGCCGGTCGGGTCGACGACCGATGGGGCGGGGCGGGACGCGACCGCGGCGGCGAGGTCGGACCAGGCGCCGACGCCCGTGCCGGCGAGCAGACCGGCCCCGAGCGCCGTGGCCTCCCGTTCGGCCGACACGTCGACGGCGCGCCCGGTCGCGTTCGCCAGCGCCTGGACGAAGACGGGATTGCGGCTCATCCCACCGTCGATCCGGACCCGGTCGATGACCGCGCCGGTTGCGGCTTCGGCGGCCTCGACGAGGTCGGCGCCGCGATGGGCGACGCCTTCGAGCACCGCCCGCACCACGTGGGCCCGGGTGGTGCCGCGGGTCATCCCGATCAGGAGTCCGCGTGCGCCGTGGTCCCAGTCCGGGGTCCCCGTGCCCGACAGCGAAGGGACGAACACCACACCGCCGGCATCGTCGACGGTCGCCGCGACGTCGGCGGACGCCTCGGCCGAGTCGAGCATCCCCAGGCCGTCGCGCAGCCACTCGACGGCCGTGCCCGCCGCGAGCATCAGCGCCTCGAGGCCGAACGACGGCTGACCGTCGTGTTGCCACGTCACGATCGGAAACGTGCCCGCCGGCATCGTGGCCGGGGGAGGGGCGTCGAGACACAGGTCGAGCATCGCTCCGGTCCCGAAGGTGATCTTGGCGTGGCCGGGCTCGATGCAACCCTGGCCGACCAGCGACCCCTGCTGGTCGCCGACGATCGCCGTGATCGGCGGTGCGCCGTCGACGGCCGTGGCGGTGCCGGCGTGGCCGATGGTGTCGACGACGGTCGGCAGACTGTGGCGGGGGATGCCGAGCCGTTCGAGGACGGCGTCGTCCCAGTCGCCGGAGGCGACGTCGTAGAGGCCGGTCACCGCGGCATTGGTCGCGTCCGTGACATGGTGGGCGCCGCCGGAGAGACGCCACACGATCCACGCGTCGACCGTGCCGAGACGCAGGTGTTCGGCCGGCACCGTCGCCTGCTGGATCAGCCACTCGGCCTTCGTCGCGGTCATGTTCGGGGTGACCGCGAGCCCCTCGGCCCGCAGTTCGAGACAACGTCCCACGGTCCGGAGGTCCTGCCATCCGAGGCCCGGTCCGAGCGGCTCGCCGGTCCGCGCGTCCCACAGCACGGTCGATGCCCGCTGGTTGGTCACCCCGACGGCATCCACGTGGCCCACGGCGTGCACGACCTGGGCGCCGAGGTCGAGCGCGGCGGTGGCGATGGCGGTCGGGTCGAACTCGACCAGGCCAGGATGGGGCGACGTCGGCAGAGTCTCGACGTGGTGTTCCTCCGCCGTGCGTCCGTCGTCGCCGACGACGAGGGCCCGGACGCTCGACGTCCCGACGTCGATGACGAGCGCGGTCATCGACGTGGCGTGCGCGCCCGGTGGTCGGCGACGAGGCCGCCGGTCATCCCGGCGGCGGCGGCGAGGAGCGCGAAGAACGGGATGGCCGCCCAGGTCACGTCGCCGTCGGTGGCGATGAGCCGGATGGCTCCGACGACCTGCACCGTCAGGTAGGCGCCGACGGCTGCGACGGCGCTGTTCACGAGCGGTGCGTCCGGACGGCGGACGGCGGCCACGTAACCCCCCGCCGCCATGGCCAAGAGGATGACGATGAAGGCCACGACCAACCAGGGTGAGTCGTCGTCGACCGAGCCGGAGTCGTCGAGGACCTGGGCGAGGAGGGCGGTGGGTACCGCGACGGCGAGCGTGACCAGCACGCCGGCGAACACCGCTGGGGCATGGATCAGCCGCCCGAGTGCGCTCATGGGTAGCCGACCTCGCCGAAGGGTGACCGGAGGCCGAACTTGCCAGGGTTGAGGATGCCGTTGGGGTCGAGGGCGTCCTTCACCGACTGGAGCACCCCGAAGCCCCCGCCGAGGGCCTCTTCGACGAACCGACTGCGGTTCAGCCCCACGCCGTGGTGGTGACTCAGCGCACCGCCGTTGGCCAGGACGGCGCGTTGGCCGGCATCCCAGAACGCCCGGTACATCCGGTCGCGGTCCTCGGGGTCGCCGTCGGTGGGCTTGCCGGCGAAGGTGAAGTAGAGGCAGGCGCCATCGGCGTAGCTGTGCGACTGGTGCGCGCTGGCGGCCATCGCGCCGGGGACGTCGCGCAGCGCGGCCGTGGCCGCGGCATAGATCGCCTCGAGCGTCGACCACGGCGCGGCGATCTCCATCGTGTCGAGCACGTAGCCCTTGGAGATCAGGGCTTCGAGCGCCGACACCTCGTTGCGGTGCGAGAGCCACCGTCCGACGAGCGCCTCGTCGAGGGGCGACGCGCCGGCCGCCGGGTCGGCGCAGACCTCGTCGACCACGGTCATGGCGGCGTCGACGATGACCGGGTCGCCCTGGTCCATCACCAACAGGACCGCCCGATCGCCGGTCTGATAGCTGCGGTCGGCCTCGATCGCGTCGTAGACCCGCAGGACCGCGGGCGTCGCACCTCGTTGCACGATCCGGCGGCACACGTCGTTGGCGGCCCCGAACGTGTCGAAGGAGAACGCCGCCCAGCGCTCGTGCGCCGGTGCCGGGTGCAGGCGCAGACGGGCACCCGTGATGATGCCGAGCGTGCCCTCGGCGCCCACGAAGAGTTGGGT
>JBFIHN010000157.1:0-7648 GCA_041601775.1 Acidimicrobiales bacterium | reverse complement strand
TTGCCCATGGCCAGCGCAGGGGCCAGCTTCCAACACAGGATCAGCAGCGGGAAGTTCCACGGCACGATCGCGGCACACACGCCGACCGGCTCGCGGAAGGTGAGCAACGTCCCGTCGGCGTTGCCGGGGATGGTCGAGCCGTGGATCTTGTCGACCGCGCCGGCGTAGAAGTCGAAGACCTCGGCCGCCGCGCCGACCTCGCCGCGCGCGGCAGCGATCGGTTTCCCGGCATGGGCCGACTCGAGGCGGGCCAGGTCCTCGGCGTCACGCCGGATCAACAAGGCGATGGTGCGCAGCACGTCGCGCCGATTGCGGACCGTGGACCGCGACCAGTCGCCGTGCGCGGCGGTGGCCCGGGCGACGACCGAGTCGACGTCGGCCACCGAGGCCTCGGGCACTTCCGCGACCATCTGGCCGGTGGCGGGGTTCACGACGGCACGCACAGAGCTGCTCATGGCGGGGGAAGCTACCGGCAGCGGATCGGCCGTTCCTTCCCGGTCGGCCCTCCAGATCGCCGACTACGCTGGCAACAGTCGTATCCAGAAGCAAGGGGCCTCCGTGGCAGACCGTAAGATCATCACCGTCCTCGAACCCGAGGACGAGTACACGCACCAGCCCGACGAGGCCTCGAACTACAACGAGTCGATGTACCTCAACGCCTTCGACCTCGAGCAGCAGCTCGGCGGCTGGTTCCGCATCGGCAACCGCGTCAACGAGGGGTACGCCGAGGTGACCGTGTGTGTCTACCTCTCCGGTGGCCGGGTCGGCTTCGTCTACGCCCGCCCTCAGATCGACAACAACGACGAGATGAACGCCGGTGGCCTGTCGATCGAGGTCGTCGAGCCGTTCGCGCACCTCAAGGTCCGATACAGCGGCAAGGTCTGCGTGCTGGACGACCCGGGTCAGATGGCCGACCCCCGTACGGCGTTCAAGAACAATCCGTGGGAGGAGTGCGAGGTCGACCTCGACTACCGCGGTGTGTCCCCGATGTTCGGTGGACGGCCGGTCTACGAGGACGACGGCAGCGACTTGGTCATCGAGGCCGAGAAGTCGTTCTCGAAGGCTCACTACGAGCAGCACTGTGCCGTCACCGGGACGATCCGCGTCGGCGACGAGACCATCGACATGGACGGCCTCGGCCTCCGCGACAAGTCGTGGGGCCCCCGCTACTGGCAGGCGATCTCGTGGTACCGCTGGCTGCCGATGGTCTTCTCCGACGAGTTCGCCATGATGATCTCGATCGTGGGTGGCCGGCCCGGCGGCATGGTCCTCGAGGGTGACGAGTACCACCTGATCCGCGACTGCTCGATCGAGTCGGACTGGGACGAGGACCACTACCAGACGACCATGCGCTGCTCGGTGACCACCGACCACGACACCTACGAGGTCACCGGCGAGGTCCTGTCGCTCATCCCCCTGCGGAACCGTCGACAGGACCCCGAGGGCAACGAGCTGCTCACCCGCATCACCGAAGCCATGACCAAGTTCGAGTGTCGTGGTCAGACCGGCATCGGGATGAGCGAGTACCTCGACCAGATCGAGGACGGCATCCCCATCGGCGACGACGTCGTACGTCAGCCGTAGCGGGCTCCGGCCAACGGAGCACGCCATGGAGATCGTCGACCCGCACCACCATCTCTGGCACGACCGCGGGCTCGGCGAGTACCTGCTCGCCGACCTCCGGGATGACACGTCGACGGTCCCGGAGGTGGTCGAGACCGTCTTCGTCGAATGCGGCGCCGCCTATCGGACCACGGGCCCGGCGCACCTCCGCCCGGTCGGAGAGACCGAGTTCGTGGCCGCGATCGCCGAGGCCAGCGAGTCGGCCGCGGGTGCGACCATCACCGGCATCGTCGCCACCACCGACCTGCGCCTGCCGCTGGAGGTCCTCGACGAGGTCCTCGACGCCCACGCCGTCGCCGCCGGAGGCCGGTTCCGCGGCATCCGGCATGCCCTCTGCCACGCCACCGACGACATCCGCGACTCGCTCCTGATCCCCGGTCGTGCACCGATGGCACTCGGCGCCGACCCGGAGTTCCGTCGTGGCGTCCGTCGACTCGGGATCCGCGGCCTCACCTACGACACCTGGCACTACCACCCACAGAACCGCGAGTTCCTCGACCTGGCACGGGCCGTTCCCGAGACAACGATGGTCCTCGACCACTTCGGCACCCCGCTCGGTGTCGGACACTGGACCGGTCGACACGACGAGATCTTCGCGACCTGGACCGACGACATCCGTGACCTCGCCACCTGCCCGAACGTGATGCTGAAGCTCGGCGGCCTGGCCATGCCCGACAACGGGTTCGGCTGGCATGTCGACGACTCGACCCGACCCGATGTGTCGGCGGTCGTCGACGCCCAGCGGCGCTGGTACGACCACGCCATCGAGTCGTTCGGGCCGGAGCGGTGCATGTTCGAGTCGAACTTCCCCGTCGACAAGCTCTCCCTCGACTACGCCACCTACTGGGACGCCATGCGAGACATCGCCGGGCGCTACAGCACCGACGAGCAACACGAACTGTTCGCGGGAACCGCGCGCCGCGTCTACCGACTCTGACCCGAGGTGACGGCCGGACCACTCAGGCGTTGAGTGCACCCGAGATCGGTCGGAGCGCCGCGAACGCGGCCTCGAACTGCGACTGGTGGCGGGCGTAGAGCGCGTGGTGGGCGGCGTCGGGGTCCACGGCGATGCCCCCGTCGGCCAGCGACGACAGATCGTCTCGCGCCAGCACCCCGTGGCGATGGAGCGCGAGCAGCGCCGTGGCCCTGGCGATCGACACCTCGGGCCGGTCGGGCACCCGGACCGGTCGGTTCATCACGTCGGCCACGATCTGCACGGCGCCCGGCGAACGGGCCGCGCCACCGACGAAGACGAGTTCGTCGATCCGGTTCCCGGTGAGCGTCTCGGCGTGCGGGAGCAGCCAGGCCAGGTTGTGGGCGACACCCTCGCAGGTGGCCCGGACCATCTCGGTGCGGGTCGTGTCGAGGCTCATGTTGATGAACCCGCCGCGCATGGCGGCGTCGGCCGCCGGCGCGAGCGAACCGCGCAGCCACGGGAGGAAGAGCAATCCACCGCTGCCGACCGCCGTCGACCGCAGCACCTCGTCGAGGGTGTCGAACCCGCCCGTGTCCACCACCTGTTCGAGGACGTGCTCGACCGACCGGCCACCGAGACCGTTCTCGGCGAAGAGGAGATAGGAATCGTCGAAGGGCCCGGGGCACGACAGCACCTCGTGGTCGAGGTCGACCTCCTTCGAGGCGATCGAGTCGACGAGGACCGACGTGGTGCCGATCGACAGACCACCCCGGCCCGGCCGATACACATCGGTCGCGACCGAACCAGCCTGGGTGTCGTTGATCCCGGCGTGGACGACGGCACCAGGAGGAAGGCCGAGGGCCGCGGCCACGTCGGCCCGCAGTGTCCCGATCGGCTCGTCGAGCGCGAGCAGCGGCGGTAGCCGATCGACGTCGACGCCGGCCCAACCGACGAGGACGTCGTCGTACGCGGTCTGACCGAGCGAACGGTTGTCGATCACCTGGCTCATGAACTGCGTCGCCTGGTTGGCGGCGATCCGCCCGGTGAGACGGGCGTTCACGTAGTCCATCGGCTCGAGGTAGGCCGACGTTCGGGCGTGCACCTCGGGACAGTCGTACTGGAGGTGGAGCACGTGGCCCAGGCTGAGGCCCCCACCGACGGGTGGGATGCCGTGACGTTCGATGAAGCCGAAGAAGGCCTCCTCGTCCTCGAGGATGGCGAAGCTCCGGTCGGTCCCGCGTCGGTCGGACCACAGGCGCATCGGCGCCACCGGGATCCCCGACGTGTCGACGGGGACGATCGACGAGTACTGGCTGTCGACACCGACGGCCACGATGCGCGCCGCCGCGTCGGGAGCCTCGGCCACGCAGGCACGGACGGCGTCGACCACGCCCTGCCACTGCACCTCGGCGTCGAGTTCGGCGACATCACCGTCGATGGTCGCCGCGAACTTCCGGCTCGCCAACGCGTGGACGACACCGTCCGCGGCGACGATCGTCGCCTTCACGTTGGTCGTGCCGACGTCGATCCCCAGTGCCGTCTCGGTAGCCACGACGGCATCTGAGCACACGGCGGGCGGGTCGATCAGCCGTCAACGAGCGAACCCCTGGGCGTACGCTCCGATCGTGGACCTGACCGCCGACACCGTCCGTCACTACCTGATCCACGTGTTCACCCGTATCGAGCACGTGCTCGCCCGGATGGACGACGAGACGGTCAACCGACGTCCCGAGGGCTGGGGCACCAACTCGGTGGCGGGACTCGTTGTCCACTGCTGCGAGCTCGCGCCGTCGTGGTTCGAGATGCCGGGCCTCGGCCGCGAGAGCACCCGCGACCGCGAGGCAGAGTTCGCGGCCGAGGCCACGGTCGACCAGCTGCGTGCTCGCGTGGCCGAAGCCGTCGCCCGCTGCCACGCGCTGGCGACCGAGTTCGCTGCGGGGCCGACCGCGACCGATCACGAGTTCCGTGCGTTCCTCCCCGGCGGCGACCGGTCCGACGCAGCGCTGGTCCTGCACGTGTTCGAAGAACTGTTCCAGCACCTCGGGCACATGGAGGTCACGGCCGACGCGCTCGGCCGGTGATCGTCACCGCTGCTTCGGGCCGACGACCACGGTCTTCTGGTTGACGAACTCACGGATGCCGAGATGGCTCAGCTCGCGGCCGTACCCCGAGTCCTTGATCCCGCCGAAGGGCAGCCGCGGGTCGGAGGCCACGAAGTCGTTCACGAAGCAGCAACCGGCCTCGAGTTCCCGCGCCGCGATCCGCTCGCCACGCTCGAGGTCCTGGGTGAACACCGCGGCACCGAGGCCGAAGCGGGTCTCGTTCGCGATGCGGATCGCGTCGGCTTCGTCGGCGGCGCGCAGGACCGCGGCGACCGGACCGAAGAGCTCTTCTTCGCCCGCCACCATGTCGGCGGTCACGTCGACGAGCACGGTCGGCGGGTAGAACGCGCCCGGTCCCGTCGGCTTCTGGCCGCCGAGCGCGAGGCGCGCACCCTGCCCGATCGAACGCTCAACCTGGTCGTGGAGTTCGTCGCGCAGATGCCGCTGCGCCTGGGGTCCGACGGTCGTCGACTCGTCGGTGGGATCGCCGACGACGGCCGCTTCCATCTCGGCGACGAAGGCATCGACGAACGCATCGTGGACCTCGTCGACGACCACGAACCGCTTGGCCGCGATGCAGCTCTGCCCGGAGTTGATGAGCCGACTCGTGGCGCACGTCTTCGCGGCGGCCGGGATGTCGGCGTCGGCGAGCACCACGTAGGGGTCGGACCCACCGAGTTCGAGGACGGTCTTCTTCAGCAGGCGGCCCGCGGTCTCGGCGACGGCGGAGCCGGCCGGCACGCTTCCGGTGAGCGTGGCTGCTCGGACCAGGTCGTTCGACAGCACCGACTCGACGGCCGCCGACCCGATCTTCAGGCTGCGGAACAGTCCCGTCGGTGCACCGGCGTCGACGAAGAGCCGCTCGATGGCGAGGGAACACCCGGTCACGTTCGACGCGTGCTTGAGGAGCCCGCCGTTGCCCGCCATCAGCGCGGGCGCGGCGAAGCGGAAGACCTGCCACAGCGGGAAGTTCCACGGCATCACCGCGAGCACCAGGCCCAGGGGTTCGTGATGCAGGTAACTGCGCGCCCGGTCGGCGACCAGCGGGAGGTCGGCGAGGTGGTCCTGGGCGTGGCCGGCGTAGTAGCGGCAGACCCAGGCACACTTCTCGGCCTCGCCTCGACCGTCGGCGATGGGCTTGCCCATCTCGGCCGTCATCAACTCGCCGAGCGCGCCGGCTCGCTGCTCGAGCAGGTCGGCGGCCGTGCGCAGGATCTCGGCTCGGTGGGCGAACCCGGTGCGTCGCCACTCGACCTGCCGGTCGTGGGCCTCGGCGACGAGCGCCCGGACCTCGGCGTCGGAGTGCTCGTCGTACTCCGCGACGACCTCGCCGGTGGCTGGGTTCGTGCTGGTCAACATGGTGACCTCCCTACGCGACAGCGTGACGACGGATGTCTCTGTTCTAGGGCAGCGGGAGCCCCTGATGCTTGTCCATCATGTCGGCCATGATGCTGGTGATGAACTCGTCGGCTTCGTCGGTCATCCCACCGGCGACGCCGCCGTAGACCGCGGCCGATCCCGGCGTCTCGTCCTTCTTCCCGACGGCGTAGACCACGGCCTCGGCCAGGTCGGCGGCGAAGCGCTCGACCACGCCGTCCTGGGTCTGGGGACGGGTGACGGCCATGTGGATGGCGTTGGGGTACTGCTGGCCGTTGAACCGCCAGCCCCGGAGCTTCATGAAGTCGTTGACGTGGTAGATGTCGAAGACGTCCGACGTGAACGAGAAGCAGAACGTCGGATCACCGATGATCCGCAGTTCGGCGTGCGACCGCACCGCGTCCTGCATGGCCGACGCCGTCGTGAAGATCTGCCGGGCGTAGTCGAGGTAGCCCTCGCGGCCGAGGCTGACCATCGACGCCCAGGTGGCGGCGAGCAGACCGCCCGAACGCGAGCCGTCCATGCCGGGCGAGCAGTACTTGCCGCCGGTCCAGTCGGTCCGGAAGAAGTACTGGCTGTTGCGGACGGCCTTGTCGCGGAACAGCAGCGTCGACGTGCCCTTGAGGCCGTAGCCGTACTTGTGGGTGTCGGCCGAGATGCTGGTGACGCCGGGCAGACGGAAATCGAAGACCGGGATGGTTCCGCCGGTGACCTCGGTGCCGAGCTCCTCGCCGAAGGGGAGGATGAAACCGCCGAGACAGCCGTCGACGTGGAGGCCGACGTCGAAGCGTTCGGCCACCTCGCTGAGCGCGGGGATCGGGTCGATGGTCCCGTAGCCGTAGTTGCAGGCCGAGCCGACGATGGCGATCGTGTTCTCGTCGATGCGCTCGGCCATGACCTCGGCGTCGACCGTGGTCGTCTCGGGGTCGACGGGGACGTTGCGCACCTCGATGCCGAAGAGGTGACACCCCTTGTCGAAGGCTGGGTGCGAGGTCTCGGGCTTGACGACGTTGGGGTTCGTGATGCCCTTCGTCGCCTTGGCGTGATCGCGGTAGGCGAGCATCGCGTGCATGATCGAGCCCGAACCACCGGAGGTGACCATGCCGGCGATGTCGTGGCCCCGCTCCTCGGCGGCCGAGCCGTGCATCAGATCGAGCGCCATGGCGATCACCTCACCCTCGAAGCGCGTGGCCGACGGGCACATGTCGCGCTGGAGGATGTTCATGTGGCCGAAGAGGCCGAAGACCTCGTTCATGAAGCCGTAGTGGTCGTGGTCGCCGCAGTACATCGACCCGGAGCACTTGCCGTCCTCCCACGCTTCGTCCTCGGCAGACGCCAGGCCCCGCAGCTCCTCGAGGATCTCGTCGCGGCTCCGCCCCTGTTGGGGGAGCCCCCGGTTGACGGGGAAGCGATCGGCGTAGGGATAGAGGCTGCTCATGGGCGGGACGGTACCCGGCCGGTGCGGAGCCGGCGATCGAGCGCGACGGCGCCGGAGGCGAGGGCGAAGAAGAAGACGGTGATCACCACCAGGTTGAGGATCACACGCGGGTAGCCGAGGTCGCTGACGTCGACGAAGGGGTACGGGTAGAAGTCGCTGGCGAAGGGGGCTCGGACGAGCGTGAACGCCACC
>JBFIHN010000156.1:0-7656 GCA_041601775.1 Acidimicrobiales bacterium | reverse complement strand
GCTGTCGAGGGCCTTCGCGGAGCCCGGCCCATACGTCCGCGCCGCGGCATCGGTGGCCGACCGCTACATCACCCATCGCGACACCCAGAACTGCGAGCGGATCACCGCCGAGATGCTGCGCCGCTGCGGTCTTGACCGCTCACGCGCACCTGCCGTCTGAGCCCGCGGCGCAATCTGTTATATTCTCCGCCATGTTCGCAGGAGGCTCTTGGAGCGCTGAATCACCCACGCGCCGCCGCGCCATCGCGGTCGTGCTCGCCACGATGCTCGGGCTCCTCACGACGGCCGTGTCCTTTGCGACGCTGACCGCCACGCCCGCCGCCGCGCAGTCCGACTGCAGCGTCGATGCGGACTACCCGCCGACCGGACCGAACGCCGGATCCGAGACCATGACCATCGTCGACATCTCGCTCCCTCCGGGCGGGATCGGCTACGTCGAGTTGTCCGGCGCCAACCCCGGTGACACCTACGACGGCTTCGTCTACTCCACCCCGCTCCCCCTCCCCGCAACTCAGGCCGGGGCGGACGGATCGCTGTCGTTCCGGAACCTCTCGGTCCCGGCAGACTTCGAAGCGTCGGCCACCCACTCGATCGACCTGTGCAACGGCGACGTCTTGGTGCTCTCCTCCTCCTTCTGCCTCGACTTCGCCGGCGACCTCGCCACCCTGGGTGCGTGCCAGGACATCTCCCTTCCCCGCGACGACGGCGCTGTCGACGACGGGACGGCCGACGACGACAACGGGGGCGCCCTGGCGTTCACCGGCATCGACGGCCTCGACTGGATGATCCGGATCGCCGCGGTGCTCCTCGCCGTGGGCTTCGCGCTCCGCCACTGGCGTCGCCGCCGCGAAGCATCGTTCGCCTGATCACCGGACCGACGGGGCCGCGGTAGGCCCCTTCCGCACCGGCAGCCGAACGCTGCGCGACAACGGGCTTCCCCGACGTGGAGGGGGCACCGCTGGCTGAGTAGATTGTCGGGACCTCTGCGTTCCAGCGACTCCTACTTGCGCTGCACCATCAAAGCGACCGCCAGGAAGCCCCTTCGATGTCTCGTGACGTACCACTGCCGAACAACGAGGACTTCGAGAAGAGCCTCGACTGGTCACCGAACTGGTCGGCCGACGGCCACAGTCGGAACCTCGACGACAGTGAGATCGTCGCGATGCGCGCCGACCTGAGGAACGTGCTCGAGCGATCCGGTCCCGGCAACGACACGACGAGGGCGACCCACGAACCGGTGGAGGCCCAGGGGACCCGGGCCGGCCACGCAGCGAGCGACGAAGTCACCGAGCTCCGCAGGAAGGTGGCGGAGCTCACCGCGCTCGTCGAGGCACTCGGGGGCGGCGAGCACACATCGGTTCGCGCACCCGCCGCCGACGAACCACCCCCGCCGGCACCCGGACGTCGGCGGATCGTGGTGCGGACGAGCAGCTGACCCCTCGTCTGCTCGTCTGCCCCGCCAGCGGAGCGCACCGCCGGGGGGCGTGAAGCGCCGAAAGGGTCCGTGGAGACGTCGACGCGACAGCCGATCCGTCGGTTTTCGTCGCGGGCAGGAGGAAGTCGGACGGGGGACGTCGAAACCTAGGCGAGTCCGAACACCTAGACCACATGCTGAGGGACGCGAGATCCATGACCAACGCGCAGATGACCGGAGACGGTCTCGTCCCCGATCAACTCGGCCCGGCCACCCAGTCGGCGCCCGCGTTGCGCGCTGTCGCCGCACCGGACCCGGAGACCGACGACGTCGTCATCGACCTCACCGATGCGTCGCTGGTCGAGACCGATCGGCGCCTGACCAGAGCGATGAAGGACATCGGCGATCGCGCCATCGCACTCGTGCTCCTCCTGGTGACGCTCCCCCTGTTCGTCCTGATCGCTGTGGCCATCCGGCTCACGTCCTCGGGCCCGGTCTTCTACAGCCAGTCCCGCGTCGGCCGCGGCGGTGTCCCCTTCCGCTTCTTCAAGTTCCGCACGATGGTCGAGGGCGCCGACCAGATGGTGGACGAACTCGCCGATCACAACGACTGTGACGGTGTGCTCTTCAAGATGCACCGCGATCCCCGGATCACGACGATCGGACGCTGGCTCCGGCGCTTGTCCCTCGACGAGCTCCCCCAGTTGCTGAACGTTCTCCGCGGCGACATGTCCATCGTCGGACCGCGTCCTGCGCTTCCCAGCGAGGTGGCGAACTATCCCGGCACCGCGCACCTCCGGCACTGCGTCAAGCCCGGCATCACCGGTCTCTGGCAGGTCAGCGGACGAGCCGACCTGAGCTGGAACCAGGCGGTCGACCTCGATCTCCACTACGTCGAGAACTGGTCGTTGGCGATGGACACCAAGATCCTGGTCAAGACCATCCCCGCCGTCGTCACCGGCCGTGGGGCCTACTGACCGACCGGGTCTGCGCAGCGTCGTGCCGGAACCGGCACGCACCGGCGCACCGCGGTCCGCACGTCAGACCGGCAGTCGTCGAGCCACCTCGAGGTCCGCGGCATCGTCGATCTCCACCCAGGTCGAGTCGGGTGGTGCGACGAGTCGATAGTCGCCGCCCGCGCGCAGGTGGTCATCGATGGCGTGCTCATACCAGTTGTCCGAACATGCCGGGTCGTCGAGGTACCCACGGAGGTGACCCACGTACTCGGTGGCCGACGCGGCAGACCACCACGACAGGCCCACGTACTCGCCCGCCGGGACGTCGACCCCGACCTTGCCGATGCGCTCGATCCGGTCGCCGTGGACGGACACCTTCATGGCCTCGTCCGTCTTGCCCTTCGCCGGGTCGATGACGAGCGCAGCCCCTTCCGACCGACGACAGCGCGTCAGCGAGTCAGCGATCCACGCGGCTCCGGCGTAGACGTCGGAGTTGAGGACGGCGACCTCGCCGTGCCCCTGCTCGAGGACGCGATCGAGCCCCAGCAGCAGCGAGTACCAGTTGTTCCTCGTGGTCGCGTGTGGGTTCTCGACCAACTCGACCGACACGTCGGCCGCCCAGCGGTCGACGGCTCGCTGGATCGGCGCCACCTGGGTACCGACGACCACGTAGACCGATTCGATCGTCTCGCTGGACGAGAGCGCCTGGAGTTGGCTCTCGGCCGGACACGACGGTGTGCCGTCGCGGACCGGGAGCAGCCACTTGGGCACATCGGCGACGCCGGCCAGGCGTCGGCCGACACCGGCCGCGAGTACGACGGCTGCCGTCATGGCGCCGGGGTGTCGAAGAGCGACTTCACGAGTTCCTCCACGGCCGTCAGCGACAGGTCTGCCTCATCGAGGACCGTATAGCGGTCGGGGCGGGTCCCGGGAGCCCGCCGGATTGCGTCGACGAGCGTCGCCGGGTCGAGGCCCCAACCTTCGAGGTCGCTCGGGAAACCGATCCGCTCGAACAGGGGAGCCACGTGGTCTGCAGCATCGGAGTCGTGGAGGTGCGACGTGACCAGGACGCCGACGGCCACCTGCTCGCCGTGGATCGCCGCCCGGGGACCGAGCAGTTCGTCGAGCGCGTGGCTGATCAGGTGCTCGCCGCCCGAACACGGTCGGCTGCTCCCGGCCATGGCCATCGCCAGCCCACTCATCACCAGCGCGCGGGCGATCACCTCGAGATCGTCCTCGCTCGGCGGCCACGAGATGTCGAAGGCCGCACGAGAACTCAACAGGGCGATCGAGGCGGCGAACTCGTTGACCGGACCCTCGGCTCCGGCGGCAGCGGCGGCGAGTCGCCAGTCCTCCACCGCGGTGATGTTGCTGACCAGGTCACCGATGCCGGCTCGGAGGAACCGAGCCGGCGCTCGCCCGATCACCGACGTGTCGATCACGACGCCGCCGGGCATGACCGTACCCAGGCTCTGTCGCACACCGTCGGTCCCGACGAGCGACGCCACCGGCGAACACATGCCGTCGTGGGAGAGCACCGTCGGGACGGCGACGAAGTCGGTCGTCGTCCCGAACGCGATCATCTTGGCCACGTCGATGGGACGGCCGCCGCCGAAGCCGACCACGAGCGTCGGATCGCCGTCGGCGAGGGCCGCGGTCGAGCGCTCGGCGCCGACCAGCGTGCCGTCGGGGCCGTGCTCGAGGACGACGCGACTTCCCGCCTGCCGCAGGCTGTCGGCCAGGTCCGAACCGTACGCCCGCGAGGTGTCGTGGCCGGTCACGATGACGACGCGCGCCAGATCGAAGTGCGCATCGAGCAAGGCGGCGAGGCCGTTCAGCGCGTCGGGCGCGACGTGCAGCAGCGGCGGAACGGTGATGGTGCGGGGACCAGGCATTGCGAGGGACAGTGTGGCATCAAGAGGACGAACACCACCGAATTCACGATTCGATCTCCCCGGTCCCGGGGAACGAGCAGGGACCGGGTCAGCTCCGGGTCCGCACGACGCCGTCGGCGACCGCAGCCGCCGCGACCGCGGCCGCCACACGCGGCGCCACCGTCGCGTCGAACACCGACGGGATGATGAACTCGGGCTCGAGGGCCGACAACGGGATCGACTCGGCGATCGCCTCGGCCGCGGCCAGCTTCATGCCCTCGGTGATGTCGGTGGCCCCCGCATCGAGCGCCCCGCGGAAGATGCCGGGGAACGCCAACACGTTGTTGATCTGGTTGGGGAAGTCGGAGCGGCCGGTGGCGATGATGGCCGCACGACCCTTGGCCTGCTCCGGACGGATCTCGGGGTCCGGGTTGGCGAGGGCGAACACGAACGGGTCCGTGTTCATGCGATCGAGATCGGTGGGCTCGATGATGCCGGGGCCCGACACGCCGATGAAGACGTCGCCACCGGCGAGGAGTTCGCCCACGGCGCCCTTGCGGCGGTCACGGTTGGTGTTCTCGGCGAACCACTGCTTCGCGTGGTTGAGGTTCTCGCGACCCTCCCAGATGGCGCCCTGGCGATCGGCGCCGATGACCTCGGCGACGCCCGCCTCGAGGAGGATCTTGCCGCACGCCACACCGGCGGCGCCGACACCGGCGATGACGACGCGCAGGTCGCCCATCTTCTTGTCGGTGAGCTTGAGCGCGTTCTGCAGCGCAGCGAGGACCACGACAGCGGTGCCGTGCTGATCGTCGTGGAAGACGGGGATGTCGAGGCTGGCCTTGAGCCGTTCCTCGACCTCGAAACAGATCGGGGCGGCGATGTCCTCGAGGTTGATGCCACCGAAGGTCGGGGCGAGCCGCTCGACGGTCTCGACGATCTCGTCCGCACTGTGGACGTCGATGCAGATGGGGAAGGCGTCGACACCGGCGAAGTTCTTGAACAGCAGGGCCTTGCCCTCCATCACCGGCATCGCCGCCGCGGGGCCGATGTCGCCGAGTCCGAGCACGGCGGTGCCATCGGAGACGATGGCGACGGTGTTCTTGCGGATCGTCAGGTCGTGGCTCAGCTCGGGTTCGTCGTGGATCGACATGCAGACCCGGGCGACCCCCGGCGTGTAGGCCATCGAGAGGTCTTCGCGGTCGCGGAT
The DNA here is from genome assembly GCA_041601775.1 of Acidimicrobiales bacterium. Taxonomy (GTDB): domain Bacteria; phylum Actinomycetota; class Acidimicrobiia; order Acidimicrobiales; family Salinilacustritrichaceae; genus Salinilacustrithrix. The sequence continues at coordinate 2,202 of JBFIHN010000156.1, read as the reverse complement.
GGGCATGCGCGCCAGGACCTCGATCTTGCCGCCCTCGTGCATCTCGTAGGTGCGGTCACGGCAATGGGTGATCTCGACGCCCTCGAGCCCGCGGATCGCCGCCTGGACCTGCTCCTGGTGCGCCTCGCTCGCGCAGTTGATCACCACGTCCTCGTCGAGGAACTCGCCGCGGACGTCGAAGCCCTCGAGCTGGGTGATGTTGCCCCCGGCGTCACCGATCGCCACCGCCAACCGCCCCAGCGAGCCGGGGGTGTTGTCGAGGCGCACGCGAATGTGCAGGGAGAAGGCGGCGGTGGGGGTACCCATGGTCAACGAACCTTACGGGGTCGTCTCCGGCACGACAGAACGGGAACCGGACCGGACGCGGAACGACCGGCCACGTCGGTGACCGGTCGCGCTGACGGTTCCCGGCTCGGCGGGCCGCGTCGGGGTTCAGATCTCGGACTGCGACATCTCCTCGAGGCAGGCTCGGATCTCCGACGCCTTGAAGCGGCGATGTCCACCGAGCGTGCGGATGGCGTTCAGCTTTCCGGCCCGAGCCCAGCGGGTGACGGTCTTGGGGTTCACGCGGAACAGCGCAGCGACCTCTGACGGCGTCAGGAGGGCTTCCGGGCTGTCGAGGTTCTCGTGCTCTGCCATGGTGCGGTGTCTTTCTCGGAGTTGGGTCACCGAAGCGAAGAGCGCTTCGGTCCACTCAAACGTACGAAACCTCCCCGAATCTGGACATAGCACGCGCGGGTCATTTCGCCCCGGTGGGATGACTAGTCCATCTGGGCCACACCTGGGCGCTCTCGCCCGTCCTGGGCGCATCACGCAGCGCCCGAGACGGGCGAGATGGCCCCGTGGCCACGGGGATGTGTGGCCGGCGGTACCGTCAGCACCGGAGGTTCGATGACCGAGGTGTTGGCACTGCTGCGTGAGGTTGACGACGACGGCTTCGAACAGGTCGTGTTCGGCCACGACGCGGCCAGCGGACTCCGCGCCGTCATCGCCGTGCACTCGACCGTGCTCGGCCCGGCGCTCGGTGGGACCCGTTTCTGGCCGTACGCGTCGGAGGCCGAGGCCGTGGTCGACGTGTGTCGTCTGGCGCGCGGCATGACCTACAAGCACGCGGCCGCCGGCCTCGACCAGGGCGGCGGCAAGGCCGTGATCTGGGGGGACCCCCGGACCGACCGGTCCGACGATCTCATCACGGCCTACGCCCGCTTCGTCGACCAACTCGGCGGGCGGTACCTGACCGCCGAAGACGTCGGCACGACCCAGGCCGACATGGACCTGATCCAGCAGACGACACCGTTCGTGACCGGCGTGAGCCCGTCGCTCGGCGGCTCGGGTGATCCGTCCCCGGCCACGGCATGGGGTGTCCTCTGGGCCATCCGTGCCGCAGCGGAGAGCCGGTGGGGTTCGCCCGACCTCGCAGGCCGCCACGTGGTGGTCACCGGCGTCGGCAAGGTGGGGAGCGCCCTGGTCGACCACCTCGTCGCCGACGGGGCCACCGTGACCATCGCCGACGTGCGCGAACAGGCCGTCCGGTCCGTCATCGCCGCCCACGGCGACGACCGGGTGTCGAGCGTCGACGTGGCCACCGCCCACACCGTCGCCTGCGACGTGTTCGCCCCGTGCGCGTTGGGCGCGGTCCTCTCGGAGGCGACCGTGCCCGAACTGCGGTGCGAGATCATCGCCGGTTCGGCCAACAACCAGCTGGCGACCGACGACGACGACGACCGGATCGCCGACCGCGGGATCCTCTACGTGCCCGACTACGTCGCCAACGCCGGCGGGGTGATCAACATCGCCGAGGAAGCGGGTCCCCGTGGCGCCGGCGGCTACGACCACGACCGGGCCTGGAAGCGGATCGAGGGCATCGGCGCCACCGTGACGTCGATCCTCGCCCTCGCCGACCAGGCGTCGATCACCCCGGCCGAGGCCGCCGATCGCTACGCCGAGGAACGGATCGCCCGGGCGCGGGCGACCTAGCTGCCGTACTCGAACCCCAGGTCCGGGGCCGTCACCAGCGCCACGAAGGGAAGGTCGTGCTCGGCCGCCATGGCCGCGACCGTTCCACCGCGGTCGACGACCGACAGCAGGAGCACGGGCTCGGCACCGGCCTCGCGGATGACGTCGGCGGCCTCGAGCATCGAGACCCCACGGGTGACGGCGTCCTCGACGACGACCACGCGGTCGCCCGGTTCGAGCGCACCG
>JBFIHN010000155.1:0-7734 GCA_041601775.1 Acidimicrobiales bacterium | reverse complement strand
CGGTGGTGCCCGTGCCCTGGGCGACGAACTCGATCGTGCCGCCGCCGGCGGCCGCGTCCTGCTCCTCGAACGTGCACCGTGAGCTGTCGAGCGCGATCTCCTCACCGTCGAAGGTCAACGTGCCGCCGCCCGCGCCGCTCGCGCCGCTCGTGGTCTCCTCGGAGTCGTCGGTCTCGGACGACTCGTCGCCCGCGCCGCTCTCGTCCACCTGGTCGGAGGGGTCGTCGCCGACGGTGGCGTCGTCCGCGGTGTCGTCGTCGCCGCAGCCGAGGAGCGCGAGCGAGAGCGTGCCCGCGACGAGGAAGGACAGGAGTCGCTTCATGGGTACCCGTTTCTGTTGCCGGTGATGATCGGCGACGACCGTACCGCGCCCGCAAGATCGGAAGGTTCTCCGGTCGCGACCGGTCTCACTACACTCGCTTCTTTCCCCAAGAAGGGTGCACACCGTGGCTGAGATCGAGATCGGACTCGGAAAGACAGCTCGCCGGGGCTTCGGGCTGGACGAGTTGACCATCGTTCCCAGTCGCCGAACCCGCGACCCCGAACTCGTCGACCTGTCCTGGGAGCTGCAGGGCTTCCGGTTCGAGTTGCCGGTCCTCGCCGCCCCGTGCGACTCGGTCGTCAGCCCGGCCAACGCCGGAGCGATCGACGCCATGGGCGGCGTCGCCGTCTTGGACCTCGAAGGCCTGTGGACGCGCTACGACGACCCGACCCCGGTCCTGGCCGAGATCGCCGAACTCGACGACGACGTCGCAGCGGCCCGACTCCGCGAGATCTACAAGCAGCCGGTCGACCCCGACCTCATCGTGACGCGGGTACGCGCCATCCGTGCATCGGGTGCGGTGGCTGCCGGGTCCGTCACCCCGCACCGCATCGAGGCACTGCTGCCGAAGGTCGTCGAGTCCGAGCTCGATCTGCTCGTGATCCGCTCGACGGTCGTGTCCGCCGAGCACGTGACCAAGGGAGCCGAGGGCGACGCCGAGCCGCTCAACCTCAAGACGTTCATCCGCCAGCTCGACATCCCGGTACTGGTCGGATCGTGTACCAGCTACCAGGCGGCCCTGCACCTCATGCGCACCGGTGCCGCGGGCATCCTCGTCGGCGTCGGGACGTCGACCGGTGCCACCACCGCCGACACGTTCGGTGTCGGCGTTCCGTTGGCCACCGCGATCGCCGATGCCCGGGCCGCCCGGATGCGTCACCTCGACGAGACCGGCGTCTACGTGCACCTGATCGCCGACGGCGGCATGGACACCGGCGGTGACGTCGCCAAGGCGCTCGCCTGCGGTGCGGACGCCGTCATGTTGGGTTCGCCCCTGGCCGGCGCCACCGACGCACCGGGCCACGGCTGTCACTGGGCCCCCGTTGCCGCGCGGGCCGACGTCCCGCACTCGGCCCGAGTCCGTGTGCCCCAACGGGGAACGCAGCGAGAGGTCCTGGTCGGCCCGTCCGACTCGTCCGACGGTCGTCTCGACCTCATGGGGTCGCTCCGCGCCGCCATGGCCAGCAGCGGGTTCGAGTCGCTCAAGGACTTCCAGAAGGCGGAGTTGATGATCGTGCCCCGGCCGCAGGGCCCGAGGGGACGTGGGGAGTCGGGCCAGTGAGTCTCACGACCGCGGACCTCTCCGAGGAGTTCGACACCGTCCTCGTCGTCGACTTCGGTGCCCAGTACGCGCAGCTGATCGCCCGGCGCGTGCGCGAAGCCCACGTCCACTCCGAGATCGTCCCTCACGACATCACGGCCGCCGAGATCGCCCGACGCAAGCCCAAGGGCGTGATCTTCTCGGGCGGTCCGGCGTCGGTCCACGCCGACGGCGCTCCCAACGTCGACACCGACATCTACGACACCGGTGTCCCGATCCTGGGCATCTGTTACGGCGGCCAGCTCATCGCCCGTGACCTCGGCGGCGAGGTCGCCAAGACCGGACGGGGCGAGTACGGCCGCGCCGACCTGCAGCGCTCCGGCGACGGCATCCTCTTCGGCGACGACGCTCCCGAGGAGCAGGTCGTCTGGATGAGCCATTTCGACACGATCACCCGCGCCCCGGACGGGTTCAACGTGCTCGGCGCCACGCCCGACACCCCGGCCGCGGTGTTCGAGAAGCCCGATGCCGGCATCTACGCCGTCCAGTTCCATCCCGAGGTCGTCCACACGCCGTATGGCCAGGAACTCCTGAAGCGCTTCCTCTACGACGGCTGCGGCTGCCGTCCCAACTGGACCATGTCGTCGGTCATCGAGACCGAGGTGGCCGCGGTCAAGGCGCAGGTCGGCTCCGGTCGAGCGATCTGTGGCCTGTCCGGCGGCGTCGACTCCGCGGTCGCCGCGGCGTTGGTCCACAAGGCCATCGGATCCCAGTTGACCTGCGTGTTCGTCGACACCGGCCTCATGCGCAAGGACGAGGGCGACCAGGTCGTCGAGACGTTCAAACGCAACTTCGGCATCGAGCTGATCCATGTGCGTGCCGGCGACCGGTTCTTCGAGGCGCTCGCCGGCGTCACCGAACCCGAGGCCAAGCGCAAGGTCATCGGTGAGCTGTTCATCCGCATCTTCGAGGACGCGAAGGGCGGCCTCACCGACGCCGACTTCCTCGTCCAGGGGACGCTGTACCCCGACATCGTCGAATCCGGCGGCGGCGCCAAGGCCGCGACCATCAAGTCGCACCACAACGTCGGTGGTCTGCCCGACGACATGGACTTCGAGCTCATCGAGCCGCTCCGTGACCTGTTCAAGGACGAGGTCCGGCGTGTCGGCGAAGAACTCGGTCTCCCCGAGGAGATCGTCTGGCGTCAGCCCTTCCCCGGTCCCGGCCTCGGTGTCCGCATCATCGGCGAGGTGACCCCCGACAAGGTGGCGCTGCTCCAGGAAGCCGACGCCATCGTCCGAGCCGAACTCCACAAGGCCGGCCTCGACCGCGAGATCTGGCAGGCGTTCGCCGTGCTGCCCGACATCCGCGCCGTCGGCGTGATGGGCGACGAGCGGACCTACGGCTACCCGTGCATCATCCGCGCCGTCACGTCCGACGACGCCATGACCGCAGACTGGGCCCGCCTGCCCTACGACCTGCTCGAGAAGATGTCCTCGCGGATCATCAACGAGGTCCCCGGGATCAACCGGGTGGCCTACGACATCACGTCGAAGCCGCCGGGCACCATCGAGTGGGAATGAGTCGCGGCTGCGGTCACGGCGACCCTCGGCTGAGCGGCTCCTTCGGCGCTCGCGGAGTTCCGAGCTGCGCTGCTCGGCCTGCATCTCGACATCGACCTGGGTCCCGGGGTGGGGCACAGCGTTTCTCGGTCGTCTGATCGTCGCGGACGGGAACGAGACGACCGAGAACGCGCCGACGACGAGGCAGTGCCGCGTTCGCTCGTGCCGGCCGGAGCGACAGCGCCGTCAGATGCGTTCGAGGATGCCACCGTCGAAGATCGGCTCGATGCCGGCGTCGTCGATGTCGGCTTCGAGGTCGGCGGCGGAAGGTGCGGTGACGGACTCGCCGAGGCGGCCAGCGATCTCGAGCACCGTGGGCAACAGGGTGGCGTCGCTCGACGTGTTGAAGAAGAGGTCGTCCTCGGCCAGCACGAAGCGCATGGCCCGCTCGATGACGTCGGTGTCGCGGACCGGTTCGTACCAGGCGAAGCGCTTCGACTCGTCGTCCTCCCGCCAGCGTCGCCGGGCGATGGCCTTGATCGTCTGCACCGCAACGCCACGGGATCGGCACAGTGACCGGAGCGCCGAGACGTCGGCGGCGTAGCCGGCGTCTCGCAACAACACCGGAGAGAAGGGCACCAGCACCGACGCGAAGTCGAACGCCGCGAGTGACCGGGCGTGCATCGCGGCGATCCGCAGCCCGTGGCCGGTGACCCCGACGTGGCGCACCAGCCCTTCGTCTCGAGCAGCGGCCATCGCCGACACGACGCCGCCGGCCCCGAACGCCGTGTGCCACTCGTCCTCCTCGACGAGGTTGTGGAGCTGGATCAGGTCGACGTGGTCGACCTCCATGCGGGTCAGCGATGCCTCGAGCTGCTCTCGCGCCGCGGCGCCGGAGCGTGCACCGGTCTTGGTGGCGAGGAAGACCGCGGACCGGTGATCGGCGAGCCATGGCGCCAGACGGAGTTCCGACTCGCCGTAGCTCGCTGCGGTGTCGATGTGGTTCACGCCGGCATCGGAGACGAGCGTGAGCGTGGCGTCGGCCCGGTCCTGGGACATCGCGCCGAGCGCTGCGGCTCCGAAGACGATCCGTGTGCTGTCGTGGCCGGTGGAGCCGAAGGGGCGCATCGGGATCATGGGTTCCACCGTACGACCTAGGGTCGCGGCATGGCCGGCGACCACCCTGAGACCATCGTCCGATCGTTCCTCGAGGCGCTGGAACGCCTCGACGTCGACGCTGCCTGTGCGATGGTCGCCGACGACATCGTCTACGTGAACAAGGGGCTTCCTGCGGTTCGAGGACGCGCACAGTTCGAACGGGCGATGGGGTTCCTCGCGAAGTACTGCGACGACTTCGAGGGTCGGATCAACCACCTCGCCGTCGAGGGCGACATCGTCCTCACCGAGCGGGTCGATCTGATCGGCCGAGGCGGCTTCCGGCCCGAGTTCTGGGTCTGTGGGACCTTCGAGGTCCGCGACGGCAAGATCGTGCTCTGGCGTGACCACTTCGACTTCGTGAACGTCACGATGGCGTGCCTCCGGAGTCTCGCGAGCATGGGTCTGCGCCGGCTGTCGGCCTGAACCGGCGGTTTGTGACGCTGCTCCGCGTCGCCGTACGTTGATCGCCGACCGTCAGAGACGCGAGCCGTTCGGATCCCACCGTGGTCTTCAACTCCCTTCAGTTCGCGGGTTTCTTCGCGGTGATGTTCGTGGCGTACTGGCGCGTGGAGCACCGCCACCGCAAGTGGCTCCTCCTCGTTGGCTCGTATGTGTTCTACGGGTCCTGGGACTGGCGATTCCTCGGGCTGATCGTCGTCTCGACGGTCGTCGACTACACCATCGGCCGCCGTCTCGTGCGCGAGGGAACCCGGCACCGGACGGCGCTCCTGGTCGCCTCGATGGCCACCAACCTCGGGATCCTCGGTGTCTTCAAGTACGCCAACTTCTTCGCCGACAGCGCCGCGCGCTTCCTCGACGGCATCGGCCTGAGCCCGAACGAGCCGTTCCTCCAACTGGTGCTGCCGGTCGGCATCAGCTTCTACACGTTCCAGACGATGTCGTACACGATCGACGTCTACCGGGGGCGGCTCGACGCCGTCGACGATCCGGTCCTGTTCGCCACGTTCGTGGCCTACTTCCCGCAGTTGGTGGCCGGTCCGATCGAGCGAGCGCGCGACCTCCTGCCACAGTTGGCGGTGCCGGCGAGACCCCTCGACCGCGACCGGGTGGCGTCGGGCATCGGCCTGGTGATCCTGGGCCTGACCAAGAAGGTGGTGCTCGCCGACGGTGTCGCGTCGGTGGCCGACCAGGCATTCGAGGCGCCAGGGGAGTTGTCGTCGATCGCGGTCTGGGCCGGCGTCCTCGCGTTCGCCATCCAGATCTACGGTGACTTCAGCGGGTACACCGACATCGCTCGCGGCGTCTCCCGGCTGTTGGGCATCGAACTCACCCTCAACTTCACCCAGCCGTACCTGAGCCGGAACATCACCGAGTTCTGGCGGCGCTGGCACATCACGCTGTCGAACTGGCTCCGCGACTACCTCTACATCCCCCTCGGCGGCAACAGACACGGCCCGTGGCGCACCTACGTGAACCTGCTGCTCACCATGTTGCTGGGGGGCCTGTGGCACGGCGCATCGTGGAACTTCGTGCTCTGGGGTGGGCTGCACGGCGGGATGCTCGCCGCCCACCGTGCCTTCCGCGGAGGGACGGTCCCCGCCGAAGGGATCCGCCTCGCGCAGCTTCCGTCGATCGTCACCAACGCGGGATGTGTGATCCTCGCCTGGGTGTTCTTCCGCGCCTCGGACTTCGCCAACGCCGCCGACGTCTTCCGCGGGCTGGCACCGCAGCGTGGGGTGTGGTCGGCTGCCGACGTGGTCGTGGTCGCCGCCGCAGGATCAGCGATGCTCGTCATCGACCTCGTGGCCCGACGGTCGTTGCTCGGCATCCGCTCGCTCGTCACCCGCCCGGCGCTCACGGGCTCGGCCGTGGCACTGGCGACCGTGTCCATCGTGGTGTTCAGCGGTGGCGCCCCCCGACCCTTCGTGTACTTCCAGTTCTGATGGCCACCGCCCGCAACCACCTCCGTGCGCTCGTCGCCGCGCTGGCCGTCGCGCTCGTGGCGGCGGGCTGTGGGTCCGATGTCCCGGACGGGTACGCGCAGGCCGACGCCGTCCTCGATGCGATCGGGCAGGACCGCGACGCCGCGGTTGCCGACATTCCGGCGGACTGCACGCGGACAGTGGCGATCGACGAGTACGGATTCGAGACCGAGGTCCTCGACTGCCCCCCGGGCGCCGATCCCGCGGAGCCGGCGCCCGCCGGCGACCTCGCGTCCCTGCTCGCCGGTGCCGCGGACCTCCCGGTCGGGACCTTCGACGACGTCGTCGCCGACCTGGACCCGTCGCCGGTGAAGGACCGACTCGTGGAGCTCGGCGCCCTTCTCGACCAACTCGATCGCACCTGTGGATCGGACATCGCGGCGTGGCGTGGCGACCTCGGCGAGGTGGCGGACGCGGCGGCAGCACTGCAGGCGGCGTTGGAGACGCCTCCACCCGGCCTCGACTCCACCACCGAGGGGGCGGCGATCGGGCGTGCCCTCGTCGAGCGGGTCGTACTCCAGACCGGGTGCGGGACACCGGGCGTCGCCGCCGCGGTCGGCGAGGACCAACTGATCGAGTCGGGCACGATCGACGTGACGGCCCGGGCCGCAACGGTCGTGCAGGACGTCGAGCAGCGGTTGTCGGGGTCGCCGCAGCGGTTCTTGTTCTACCTCTACAGCGAGATCCAGTACGGCTGGATGCGCACCCAGCGCGATCCCCTCGACCTGGTGGTGCTGGGATCGTCGCAGGCGGGCGACGCCGCGGACCTGGCCGCCCTGTCGACCGGGCTCGGAGCGCGCGTCGGCAACGCCTTCCTCCCCGGAGCGCTCGCCGAGGTGCAGCAGTACTGGTTGCCCGAGGTCGAGCGGCTGACCGATCCGGGAGCGGCCGTCTGGTACCTCGGTGCGCTCGACCTGCTCGCCGACTGCAGCGTCGCCAACCGGGCCGACGACTTCGTCCGTCGTCAGGCCCGTCTGCAGCGGTCGTTCGCGCCGAGCGGGTGGTTCCGGACGATCGATCCGGTGACCACCGTGCTCGGCCCGGTCGGGCCCCAGGACGAGCTCCTCGGCGAGTTCCCCAAGCAGCCCGACCCGATCCCCGAGGCCATCGCCGCCCAGACCGAGAGCTACACGCCGCAGGTCGCCGATGCATCCTTCTGCAGCGAGCGGGCCGAGGTCATCGGCGACAGCATCCGGTCGCTCATCGCCGCCGGGACCGACGTCTATGTGGTGGGCGTACCGACCAGCCCGCTGTTCGTCGATCTCGTGGACGGCGGTGCCGAGGCCGTGCACGGCGCGCTGGACCAGCTGGTCGACTTCCTCCCCGACGAGGCGCAGGTGATCGATCTCACCGGCGCGGTGCAGGACGACCTGGACCACTGGCGCGACCTCACCCACATGACGGCCTCGGGATCCCTGGCGTTCTCGACTGCAGTGATCGCTGCTCTCGACGATGTGGGGTTCGCGCCGTGAGCCGCCGCATCGCCGT
>JBFIHN010000154.1:0-7809 GCA_041601775.1 Acidimicrobiales bacterium | reverse complement strand
GAGTCGATCGACGTGAGCAGCACCGGCGCGTCGTCCAACCGGACCGACAGGGTGGAGCGCAGGGCGCCCGTGGCCTCCCCCGCCCGGCCGAGCACGACCATTTCGTCCACGAGGACGTCGGCGCCCCGCGCCGCATGCACCGTGGTGGTGGTCGCGTGACGGGCGTGTTCGGTCAGGATCACCGGCTCGGGTCGCCAGTCCAGGCGGGCACCGCTGGCCACGTGGATGTCGGTGTCCCAGCGGGTACCGACGCCGCGGGCGGCGTAGGCGACGGTCGCCGCCACCGAGCGCATCGCGGCCACGACCCCGGGGCCGACGTCCACGCGCACCCGGATGTGGTCCTCGCCGACCGGCGAAGCGCCGGAGCCGACCATCCAGAGGGTGGCACCGTCCCAGCGGAACCACACCGGCGCGCTGCACAGCATGCCCTCGACCCGGACCACCCCACCCGAGCCGCGGCGGAGACGGATCGACACCTCGGTGTCGGACCACCCGCTGGCGACCGCGCCGGGGACGGGCTGTGGGGAGAAGTCGGCGCGCACCTGGGATCGTCTCCTCGTCTCCTCGTGTCGTCGACGCGTCAGCTCGTCGTCGCGAGCGTGCCGTGCATCTGCGCCTGGATCCAGGTCGCGATCGCCGCAGCACCGTCGGGCGAGGTGAGCGACACGAACACCGTCGGCAGGTCGCCACGCTGCGTGGCTGCGTCCCGCTCCATGACGCCGAGATCGGCGTTCACCAGGTGTGCGATGTCGATCTTGTTGATCACGAGCAGGTCGGAGCGGGTGACGCCCGGCCCGCCCTTGCGCGGCACCTTGTCGCCGCCGGCGACGTCGAGCACGAACATCTGGACGTCGACGAGGCCCTTCGAGAACGTGAGCGTGAGGTTGTCGCCACCGCTCTCGACGAGCACCAGGTCGAGGGGGCCCTCCCGTTCCTCGAGGTCCTCGATGGCGTCGAGGTTGGCGGTGATGTCTTCGCGGATGGCGGTGTGGGGGCAGCACCCGGTCTCGACGGCGACGATGCGGCTGGCCTCGAGGACACCTTGGCGCTTCAGGGTGTCGGCGTCCTCGGTCGTGTAGATGTCGTTGGTCACGACGCCGATGCGCAGCTCGTCGGACAACAGCGCGCACAGGGCGGCGACGAGCGCCGTCTTGCCGGTTCCGACCGGTCCTCCGATGCCGACGCGGAACGCGCTGTCCCCGCGGTCACGACCCGGGTGGTCCTGGCTGTCGCTGTGGCTGTGGCTGTGGCTGTGGGTCTGGCCGGTGTCGATGTCGTGCACGGTGACGCTGCTCTCGTCGATGTGGAGTGGGGTCAGCTACGGAAGAGACGGGTGGGCAAGGTGGACTGGACCTCGACGTCGATCTCGGCGAGCGGCGTCGATGCGTGCGGGAGGTCGGAGGCGTCGGTGAGCCCGATGGTCGACGCGGCGACGCCGTCGACCTCGGGACGCAGGTCGAACAACGTCGCCGTCACGGCGAACGGGTCGAGCGACAGCAGCCGTAACCCGGCTGCACTGAGTGTGGCCGCGGTTCCGTGGGCACTGGCCAGTGCGGCCTCGTCGGGGTCACAGCCGATCGCCGACGCGAGCAGGCCGAAGGCCACCGGCTGCACCGGGGGACGGCCGTCGGTGAGCACGATCGGCTGGTCCGGCACCAACGAGGCCGCGGTGCGCGCCAGCGATCGGCCGAGCGACCGAGCGGTCGCCCGAGCCACCGCGCTCGGCGTGCGCACACACCACGCAGCATCGAGTTCGTCGGGGGCAACTCCCCCCGCGGCGAGTCGAGCCGTCGCCGCGTCGGTGCGGCCCGAGGTCCACAACCGGCAGGTCACGTACTCGGCCAGGGACGCGGCGTCGTGGACGCGCCCGGCGTCGACCGCGGTCTCCAACCCGTGACTGTGCGCGTACGTGCCGTCGGGGAAACGCCCGTCGGCGAGCAGGAGGAGCGAGGCGACCGACACGACGTCCGTTTCCTCAGAACAGGAAGTAGCGCTGGGCCATGGGGAGCTCGTGCGCCGGGTCCTGCTCGATGGTGTCGCCGTCCACGGTGACCATGAACGTGTCGGGGTCGACGGTGATCTCCGGCAGGGCGTCGTTGTTGACCATGTCGGCCTTGCCCACGCCGCGACAGTCGTCGACGGCCACCATCTGGTGCGACAGTCCGAGTTGGTCGGCCAGCCCGGCCTCCACGGCGGCCGGGGACACGAACGCGATCGAGGTGTGGCCGGCGGTACGACCGAAGGCACCGAACATCGGCCGGGGAAGCACCGGTTGGGGGGTGGGGATCGATGCATTGGCGTCGCCCATCGCGCCCCATGCGATCACGCCGCCCTTGACCACCACATGGGGGCGCACCCCGAAGAACCGCGGGTCGTAGAGCACCAGGTCGGCCAACTTCCCTGGCTCGACCGAGCCGACCTCGCTGCTCAGGCCGTGCGCGACCGCCGGACAGATCGTGTACTTGGCGATGTAGCGCTTGGCCCGCTCGTTGTCGGCACGACCGTCACCGGGAAGCGGCCCGCGCCGACGCTTCATGGCGTGGGCGGTCTGCCAGGTGCGGATGACCACCTCACCCACCCGGCCCATCGCCTGCGAGTCCGAGCCGATCATCGAGATGGCCCCGATGTCGTGCAGCACATCCTCGGCCGCGATGGTCGACGGACGGATGCGGCTCTCCGCGAACGCCAGGTCCTCGGGAACCGAGGGGTTCAGGTGGTGACAGACGATGAGCATGTCGAGGTGCTCGTCGGCGGTGTTCACCGTGTGGGGCCGTGTCGGATTCGTCGAACTGGGGAGGATGTTGGGCTCGCCGGCAACGGTGATGATGTCGGGCGCGTGGCCGCCGCCTGCTCCCTCGGTGTGGTACGAGTGGATCGAGCGTCCGCCGATCGCCGCGAGGGTCGTCTCGACGAAGCCCGCCTCGTTCAACGTGTCCGTGTGCAACGACGCCTGGACCCCGGCTTCGTCGCACACCCGCAGGCAGGCGTCGATGGCGGCGGGCGTGGATCCCCAGTCCTCGTGGAGCTTGAACCCGCTGACCCCCGCGAGCACCTGTTCCCGCATGGCGTCGACCGAGACGGTGTTGCCCTTGCCGAGCAGGGCCACGTTGATGGGCCAGCCGTCCATCGACGTGAGCATCGACGACAGATGGAACGGCGACGCGGTGACCGTGGTCGCCTTGGTCCCCTCCGCCGGGCCGGTGCCGCCGCCGATGATCGTCGTGATGCCGGTCGCGAGCGCGGTGTCGAGGATCTGCGGGCAGACGAGGTGGACGTGACAGTCGATGGCCCCTGCGGTCAGGATCTTGCCGTTGCCGGCCAGGACCTCGGTCGATGGACCGATCACCAGGTCCGGGTGGACGCCGTCCATGGTGTCGGGGTTCCCGGCCTTGCCGAGCGCGGTGATCCGCCCGTCCTTGATGCCGACGTCCGCCTTGACCACACCCCAGTGGTCCAACACCACCGCGCCGGTGATGACCATGTCGGGTGCGCCCTGGGCCGCCGTGCGCAGTGACTGACCCATGGACTCACGGATGACCTTGCCGCCGCCGAAGACAGCCTCGTCGCCGGCGAGGCCCGGACCACCGGAGAGGTCGCCTTCGATCTCGATGAGCAGGTCGGTGTCCGCGAGGCGGATGCGGTCGCCGGTGGTGGGACCGTAGAGCGCGGCGTACCGGGCCCGGGTGAGGATCGGTCCGCTCATGACTCGCCGCCGGTGGAGTAGAGGCCACGGAACCCGGCGGTGACCTGTCCGCCGGCGTAGGCGACCAGCTCGACGTCCATCGAGATGCCCGGTTCGAACCGGACGCTGGTGCCCGCCGGTACCGCCAACCGACGTCCCACGGCGGCTGCTCGGTCGAACTGCAGCGCCTCGTTGGCCTCGGCGAAGTGGAAGTGTGAGCCGACCTGCACCGGCCGGTCGCCGGTGTTGAGCACGCGGAGCGAGACGAGCTCTCGGTCCTCCAGGAGCACGACGTCGCCATCGCCGAGGAGGACTTCGCCGGGGACGAGTCGGGCGGCGTCATCGGCGACGTCGTCCGCATCGAGCGCCGCCGGTTGCACCGGGCCGTGCAGGGTCACGAGCTTGGTGCCGTCGGGGAAGGTCGCCTCGACCTGGAGTTCGTCGATCAGCGTCTCCACCCCCTCCATCACGTCGGAGGTGTCGAGCACCTCGCGACCGTCGGACATGATCTGGGCGACCGACCTACCGTCGCGCGCGGCTTCCAGGACCCAAGCCGCGAGGACTGCCACCGCTTCGGGATGGTTGAGCAACAGCCCGCGCTCCCGACGCCGTCGCGCCACCTCCGCGGCGCCGGCCATCATCAGCCGTTCCTGTTCGTGCGGGGTGAGCAGCATCCGGCCTCCGTGATGAGCGTCGTCCTCGGCTCCGACGGTCGGGACTTGCTCTCCGCCTGGGGCCGATAGCCGCCAGAACCTACCGCGCCGTACGCACCCCGCTGACCACGTCGCTCAGGAGGGCGGCTCACAGACGACGACCGGGATCTCGCGATCGGTGTTCGACTGGTAGCCGGCGTAGTTCTTGTAGTCCTCGGTGATGCGCGCCCAGAGGGCAGCGCGCTCGTCACCGGTTGCGGTACGGGCCACATACGGCCTGGTCTCGCCGTCGATCGTGATCTCGACGTCGGGCTCGGCGACCAGGTTCTTGTACCACTGGGGATGCTGTGAGTGACCGCCCTTCGACGCGACGAGGACGACGGTCTCCCCGTCGATGATGGGCGCGGTGAGGAGCGTCGAGCGGCGCTCACCGCTCGTGCGGCCGGTGACGTGGAGTTCGAGGGTGGGCATGCCGGCGAGTCGGTTGGGCCACCGTCCGCCGGTGAGCGCGAGCAGGGCTCGATGCCCGTTCTCGAGCATCCATGCACCAACGGTCGGAACGAGGTCCTTGTTCGCCATGGTCCCAGTGTGCCGCGCTGGCGGGTCCCGGCGTGCCGTGGCACCCGGTGCCGGCTTCGCAGTCCCCCACCGTGTGGGTCAGACGCGGATGTCCGCCTCGCAGAGACCGACGAGCATCCGCCCGGCCGCTTCGACCGTCGCACCGTTGACCGCGATGTGCCCGTGGAGGGCGTGGGCGTCGCGTCGCATGCGGCTGAGCGGATGCGCCCGGTCCATGGCCGCGGTCCCGGCGACGTCGCACATGGCGTCGATGATCGCGACCGCCTGTCGTGATGCCGTGGCGTTGGCCGCCAGGAGCCGGACTCGTTGGTGCGCGGTCAGCTCCTCCTCACGTCTGGCCTCGTCCCACATCGCTTCGAGTTCGTCGGCCACCGACGACCGGCACGCGTTCCACAGGCCTTCGGCGCGCACCAACGTCCGTTGGACCGACGCGTTGTGGGCGAGCAGCACCATGTCCGGAGGTGGAGCCTTCACGAGCGCCAGCTCCCGGGTCTCGTCGATCGCTCGTCGGGCGGCACCGAGCTGGACCGCGGCAACGGCAGTGGCGATCGGCCAGTTGCCGTTGCCGACGAGGCATCGGTGCGGGCCCCGGTCCTGTGGCGTCGGCTCGAAGATGCTCAACGCCCAGGCCGGGTCGGCGCTCTGGTCGGGGATCACGGTCGTGTTGCTCCCTGTTCCCCGCATGCCCGTCGGGTCCCAGTCGTCGACGATCTCGGCCCGGTCGGCCGGCACCCACGCGATCTGGAGGCTGGGCACGTCGCGGCCGTCGAGGGACTCGACGAGACACAGGCCACCGATCCAGGTCGCGTGGTGACACCCGGTGTTGAACGGCCAGCGGCCGCCGACGCGTGCCGTTCGCCCGTCGACCTTCAGGTGTCCGAGACCTGCGGTCGTCGATGCCGACGCGGCTCGGGGGTGGCGCAGCACCTCGGCCGCCCAGGCCGGGTCGCCCGCCGCGGCGATCCATCCCAGTTCTGCGGCGCCCTGGGTGACCACCCAGCCCAGGGACGGGTCGTGGCGTGCGAGCGCCAGCCCGGTGCCGAACCACTCGACCGGGGTCGCCCCACCCCCTCCCATCGCCGCCGGGACGAGCGCCCGGAGCAGACCGGACGAGTGGATCGAGTCGAAGAGGTCGTCGGACAGGCGGCCGTGGGCGTCGTGCTCCCGCCAGTTCTCGTCGGCGCGGATGCCGAGGTCGTCCAACACCGTGGTCGGATCGGTCACTGCAGCCATGATCACGCCACCCTTCGTCGGACGATGGGGACCACGGCCGGCGACGAGGGCGGCTCGGCGACCGGCGGTGCACCAGCCCGGGCCAACAGCAACCAGACATGGTCGGCGGCCAGGTGGGCGAGCTCGAAGTACCGGCGACGTCGTCGACGGCCCCAGTTGAACGGGTACCGGCAGACGGGTCGGATCTGCAGCTCGACCGCGTCGTCGGACCAGGCCGAGATCCACACGTGGACACGGGCATAGCGGGCGATGCGCGGGCCCCGGCCGTAGAGGCGGCCGGTCCCGGCCCACGTCGGCCGTACGAGCGGGGTTGGCTCGAGGGCTCCGTCGAGCACCAGTCGACCGCGCGGGACGCCCTCGGACTCGAGGTGCAGGTCGTCGAGCGGTTGCTGCTCGAGGAGTTCGGTGAGCCGGACCGCGCCGACCCCGATCCGTCGCGACACGACTGCGGCGTCTGCGTGGACCGAGCGGCGGGCTGGCGCCGGGTGGCGGGTCATCCAGGTGTCGTACATGTCGATCTCTCCCGTTCCGTTCAGACCATGTCGGTCGGCAGGCCGAGGACGTGGCGGCCGAGTCGGAGCAACGTGCGCTCCGGGGTGAGTGGATGGAACGCGGCGGCGCGGACGTCGCGGTAGCACCGTTCGATGGTCGATCCCTTGAAGAAGGCCGCACCGCCGGCGACGTCGATCGCCAGATCGCAGACCTCGGCGGCGGCCAACGTGATCTCGCGTTTGGCGGTGAGCGCCGCGAGCATCCGCTCCTCCGACGGGTCCGGATCGTCGCCGACCTCGTCGAGTGCCCGATCCAACGCCCACCGCGCGACCTGCACCCGATGGGCCATCACCCCGACCTGGCGCTGGACGGTGCCGTCGGCGGCTCTGCTCGCGGCGGCCGCGACGGCTGCATCCAAGGCCGTGGCAGCGAGGCCGAGGTACACGCCGGAGATGATGGGCATGGCGATGCTCAGGATCACCTGGAGTGCCGGGTCGACGACACCGTGGGGCCGGTCGGCCAGGACCTTGTCCGCTGCGACGAAGACGCGGTCGACCACGACGTCGTTGCTGCCGGTTCCACGCATACCGAGCGCGTCCCAGTTGTCGAGGACCTGCACACCGGGATCCGCCATCGGCACCGCCACGTTGAGGACACGGCGACCGCGGTCAGGGTCGTCGTAGGCGAACATCGTCGACATGGCTGCGCCGACCGGTGACTGGCTGGCGAAGACCTTGGTGCCGGAGACCACGAAGCCTCCGTCGACCTTCGTCGCCGTGCCCCGGGGATGGGTGAAGTCGGCGCCGCCGGTGGAGACCAGGACGATTCCTTCGTCGGCGACGCGCCGCAGCGTTGCCTCGGCACCGGGCAGACCACGGCGGTATCGCCAGGCGGTGAAGGCGACCACGTGTTGGTGCATCGCGCTGGCCAACGCGGTCGAGGCGCAATGGCGGGCGAGTTCGTGCTGGACCGCGGTGAGGTCGCGCACGGTCGCGCCATCTCCGCCGAGTTCTCGCGGCACGCCGATGCGGAGGAGCCCGTCGTCTCGGAGGCAGTCGAACGCCTCGGTCACGAAGGTCCCCGCGCGATCGTGCGCTTCGGCGAACGGCGCGATCGTTGCGCCGACGGCCGCGGCTCGGTCGACGAAGCCGGTTCTGGTGCCGGTTCTGG
>JBFIHN010000153.1:0-7813 GCA_041601775.1 Acidimicrobiales bacterium | reverse complement strand
CGGGCACCGTGCGTTGCGTACCGATCGGCACGTTGCGCGTCGTTTCCGACATGCAACGTGCCGATCGGTACGTTGCGGGCTCCGCCGGCGACACGGCGACACGGCGACACGGCGACGGTGGGGGACGGGGTGGTGCGGTCTCAGTCGACGAGGTCGAGGGGACCGCGCTGGCTTGCGGCCTTGGCCCGGAACGCTGCGGTCTCCGACTTGCGGGTCGCCTCGTCCCAGCCGAGCTCGTCGCCGATCAGGTCGGCGACGTCGTCCGCGACCGTCGACGCCGCGTCCCGGCCGAGGAGCAGCGAGCGGGTCCGTCGGCTCAAGACGTCGTCGAGCGTGGCTGCCATCTCGTAGCGGGCCGAGTACACGGCCTCGGCGCGCAGGTAGGGGAGTCCGGGGACCAGGGGTTCGCCGAGCGTCGGATCGCGACCGATCATCGCCTCGATGAGCGCGGTGTCGCCACCGAAGCGGCTCTGCAGATGACCGGAACGCCCGGTGGCGTCGGCGTCGTACCCGTCGGCGCCGAGGAGCCGCAGCTTCTTCGTGCGCGACTTCCGTTGCGCCCGGGGGAGGTCGAGTCGTTCGGCCACCTCGTCCACGGTGTCGGCGGCCATCTCGCGGTACGTCGTCAGCTTGCCGCCGGTCACCGTGATCATCCCCGACCTCGACGCGGTGACGGAGTGGCGACGGGAGAGATCGGCCGTACGGCCGGATCCGTTCGTGCCGGGCGTCGCCTTCACGAGCGGCCGGAGGCCGGCCCAGGTGCCCACGACGTCGTCGGTGGTGATCTCGGTCGTCGTCGAGTGGTTGATGGCCCGCAGCAGGTAGTCGACGTCGTCGCGGGTGCACTGTGGATCGTCGAGCGGTCCGTCGTAGTCGGTGTCCGTCGTGCCGATGTAGGTGAACTCGGGGTCCTGGCCCGGGGCGGCGGGCCACGGCACCACGAAGACCGAGCGCTTGTCCTTGGGGACCGGGGCGACGACGGCGATGTCGTTCCGGACCAGTGACCACGGGACCGTGAGATGGATGCCCTTGGCCGGACGGATGGTGTCGGGGTCGCGGCCCTCGTCGAGCGTGCGGACCTCGTCGGCCCACACCCCGGTGGCGTTGACCACCTGGCGGGCACGGACCTCGACCCGGCGACCGTGGGCCTCGACGACGGCACCGCCGACGTGGACGCCCCGTCGGAGGAGCTCGACGACCGGCGCGTGGTTGACGCAGACCGCCCCGTGCAGGACGGCCGCCGTCCGGGCGATGGTCATCGTGAGGCGGGCGTCGTCGGCCTGGGCGTCGTAGTACAGGTAGCTGGCGGCGACGCGGCCCGGCGGCAGGGTGGGCATGTGCGCCATCGTCTCCTCGGCCGAGATCCGCTTGTGGATCTTGCCGATGCGTGCGCCTCCGGTGAGGTCGTACATCCACATCGCCGAGCCCAGGGCGCGGGCCAGCTTGGGATGGATCACGCCGTCCTTGCCGAACATGGGGATGAGGAACGGCATGACGTCGACCAGGTGGGGTGCGTTGCGGAGCAGGCGCTGGCGTTCCCGGAGCGCCTCGTAGACCAGACGGACGTCGCCCTGCTGGAGGTAACGGAGCCCGCCGTGGACCAGCTTCGAGCTCTTCGACGAGGTCCCGGACGCGAAGTCGCCCTTCTCGACGAGGGCCGTCCGCAGGCCACGGCTCGCCGCGTCGAGGGCGACGCCGGCACCGGTGACGCCGCCGCCGATGACCAGGACGTCGAACGTCTGGTCTGCCAGGGCAGCGAGGCTGGTGCCCCGGTCGAAGGGTCCGACGCTCATGGGCGCAGGCTAGAGGTGGTCGTGTGGTCAGCGACGAACGCTCCCGGGTGCCGGTGGCGCGTCGGCGCTCGAGGCGACCGTCGGCCGGCACCGTCACACCCTCCGAGTACGTTCACGACATGGCTGTCGACACCACCTGGAGCCCGCTCGGTTCGGCGGCGTTCGACGCCCTGGCCGGCCTCGTCCGCGACGCCAAGGCCGGCGATCCGTTGCGTCCGGTCACCGTCGTCACGCCCAGCCCCGCCGCTGCGGTCGGACTGCGGCGCGAGCTGGCGCGCCGGACCGGTGGGATCGCCGTCGTCGCCTTCCAGTCGCTCGACGCCCTGGCCGAACAGCTCGCGGCACCGGCGCTGGGTGCCGAGGTGGTCGTGGGGGTCGATCGGGAGGTCGTCCTCGCCGCGATCCGAGCCGAGTTGCGCCGCACGCCGGGGCGCTTCGAGGGCATCGCGCACCACCGCTCGACGTGGGAGACCCTGGCGCGCACCGTCGGCGAGGTGGCGACGCTGTCCGGGGCGGCCCGCGCCGTGGTCGCCGATGCCGGCGGCCTCGGTGCCGAGGTGGTCCGGCTCCACGACGCCATCGCCGCGTCGGTCGGCATCGGTGGTCGGGTCGAGGTTTTCGAGACCGCTGTCCGGCGCGTCGCGGCAACGCCTTCCGTGCTCGAGCCGTTCGGGCCGGTGATCGTGTACCTCCCGGCACGGCTCGACGCGCCGGCGGTCGCGCTGCTGCGCTGCCTCGGCGAGGTCGGCGACGTCCGGGTGATCGCCGGCCGCACGGGCGTGGACGACGTCGACCGCGCCGGCGTCGAGACCGTCGCGTCGGTGGGCGGTGCCGCGCCGGCCGGTGACGAGGTCCCGGTCCCGGTGCACGCCACCGACATCTTGAGCGCCAACGACATCGACGACGAGATCCGTGCCGCCATCCGTTCGTTGCTGGCCCAGGTCGACGAGACCACCCCGCTCCACACGATGGCGTTGGTGCATCCCTCGGGTGCGCCGTACGCCCGGTCGGTCGCCGAGACCCTGCGGTCGGCCGGCATCCCGTTCTCCGGTCCGAGCACCGAGACACTGGGACACACGGCGCCGGGCCGTGTCGTCCTCGGGTTGCTCGACGTGGCCGCGCAGCGGTTCTCCCGACAGTGCATCGTCGACCTCTGGTCATCCGGTGTCGTCGTGGGCGACGACGGATCGCTGGTCCGTTCGGTCGCGCTCGACCATCGCTCGCGCCGGCTCGGGATCATCGGCGGCCGAGACGACTGGACGGGACGCGTCGAGGGCCGACGAGCATGGCTCGACGAGCACCCCGTCGACCCGGTCGCGGGTGACCCCGCTCGGACGGAGCGGCGCCACCGCCGTCGTGCCGTCGAACTCGCCGAGCTCGACCAGATCGACGCTGCCGTCGGTGCGGTCGCGTCGCTGATCGACGCCGTCCCGCGGGCATGGGCGCCGTTGGCCGACTGGGTCGGCGAGGCACTCGACGTGCTCTGCGGTCCGTCGACGCGGCGGACCGACTGGCCCGCGCACGAACTCGACGCCGACACCGCCATCCGCACCGCGTTGGGGCGTCTCGCTGCACTCGACACCGTCGATCCGTCGCCGAGCCTCGTCGTCGTGATCGACACGATCCGGTCGGTGCTCGACATGCCGGCACCACGTCGCGGTGGCACCGGTTCGGGTCTGTTGGTCACGACGCTGGACCACCCGCCGATCGTCCCGATCCGGGGCGTGGCCGTCGTCGGGTTGGCCGAGGGTCACCTGCCGCGACCGGTCCGCGACGACGTGCTGCTCTCCGACACGCTCCGTCGGGCCATCGGGTTGCCGGTCGCCGACGACCACACGCTCGATCAGCGCCGCGCGTTGGCGACCGCGCTCGCCGCCGCCGACGGTGTCCGCGTGCTCACCTATGCCCGATGCGACCAGCGGTCGGGTCGTCGGCAGGTGCCGAGCCGTTGGCTGGTGGATGCCATCGAGGCGAAGACCGGCGCGCGTCCCCGATCCGAACACCTGCTCAGCGGGACAGCGGTGCGAGGCGTGGACGTGATCGCGAGCCACGCGGCGGCAACGAGCCGGATCGCCGCCGGGGCGGTGGCCCTCGACGCCTCCGAACGCCAGATCGCCGCGCTCGCGGCCGGCGAGTTCGACGCACACCCGGCATCCCTCGATCCGGTCGTCGCGTCCGGGGCATCCCTCGCCCGCCACCGGCTCGCCGACGCGTTCACCCGCTTCGACGGCAACCTGTCGGGCGACGGGATCGACGTCCTCGCGGAGAACGAGCGGCATCTCTCGCCGACGGGCATCGAGACCTACGCGACGTGTCCGCGCAAGTGGTTCTTCCGTCACGGCCTGGGCATCGGTGACGTCGACCGCCCCGAAGAGGTCGATCGTCTCCAGCCGCGCGACAAGGGCACGTTGACCCACCGGATCCTCGAGCGCTTCATCGGCGACGCGATCGACGCCGCGGCCGTCCCGGCACCCGGGGAGGCATGGGACGACGACGACCTGCGCCGGCTCGCGACGATCGCCGACGAGGAGTTCCGTGACTTCGAGCGTCGGGGGTTGACCGGGCACCCGCGTTGGTGGGACTTCGACCGTCAGGAGATCCTCCAGGTACTGGTGGCCACGGTGCACCACGACGATCTCCTCCGGGCCGCGTCGCAGTCGACACCGGTCGCGGTCGAGTTGACCTTCGGTCGCGACGGCATCGACCCGCTCCGGGTGGCGCTCGACGACGGTCGCACGGTGCCGCTCGCCGGCCAGGCCGACCGGGTCGACGTGGTGCCCGGTGGCGTCCGGGTCTACGACTACAAGTACGCGAGTGCCGGACCGTTCGCCTCGCTCAAGAAGGCGTTGGCGGACGGCGGCGACCCCCTCGACGGCGGCCGACGACTGCAGTTGGTGGCCTACGCCGAGGCCGCCGCGGCCCAGCGCGGCGTCGACCGGTCGAGCGCCTGGTACTGGTTCCTCAAACCCGGCCACACCGGGACCCACATCGGCTACGAGGTCACGGCCGACCATCGGCGCCTGTTCCGCGCGACCCTGCGCGTCCTGGTCGACGGGGTCGGCAGCGGCCATTTCCCGGCGCACAGCGGCGCCGACGACTGGTTCGCCGGGACCAACGAGAACTGTGGGTACTACGACTTCGACGCCATCTGTCCGGCGGACCGCGAAGAGGAGTGGGAGCGCGTGCGCGCCGACCCCGCGCTCGACGACCTGGTCCGCCTGGCCGAGGAGGGCGCGCCGGCGTTCCTGGTGACGGCGACGACGGGGGACGATCCGGCATGAGTCGTCTCCCCGCCGACGCTGCGGCGCGAGCCCGCATCGTGACCGACCTCGACACCACGCTCTTCGTGGAGGCCGGCGCCGGCTCGGGCAAGACGTCGTCGCTCGTGGGTCGCTTCGTCTCCCTCGTCCTGGCCGGTGCCGACGTGGCGGGCATCGCCGCCATCACCTTCACCGAGGCCGCGGCGGCCGAGCTGCGAGCGCGTGTGCGAGAGACGCTCGAGGACGTGATCGCCGGCCGGGAAGTGCTCGGTCTCGATCCCGACGAACGCGGCGTCGCCCTGGCGCGCGGCGCACTCGAGCAACTCGACCGGGCGGCGATCTCCACCCTGCACGCGTTCGCGCAGCGGCTGCTCCTCGCGTCGCCCATCGAAGCGGGCCTCCCGCCCCGGGTCGAGGTGCACGACGAGATCTCCTCGGCGCTGCGGACCGAGGACCGCTGGGCCGCGTTCGTGCGCAGGCTGGTCGACGACGACGCCCTCGCCGTGCCGTTGACCGCAGCGTTGGCGCTCGACATCGGCATGCACCACCTCGCTGCGGTCGCGGCGACGTGCAACCAGAACTGGGACCTCCTCGTCGACCTGGACCTGACCGCCGAGCGGGCGCTGATGCTCGACGAGGCGTCGCTGCTGGTGTCGGTGGCCCCGATCATCGAAGCAGCGCACGAGATCGAGGTCCTGGCCGAGGTCTGTGTCGACGAGTCCGACCTCCTGAAACGCTGGATCGGCGACACGATGTGGCCGGCGCTCGAGCCGTTGCGTGCTGCCGCAGGTGACCCCTACGCCCTCCTGCAGGCCACGGCCGACCCTCCCAAGATCACCCGCTACGGCAAGGGGCCCAACTGGCCCGACGGCACCAAGGCGCGCATCAACGCCCTGTGGAACGACGCCCGCGAGGCGTTGACCGCCCACCGGGCGTCGATCGCCGACCAGGTGGTCCGCCGGCTCTCGGTCGAGGTCGTCGAGTTCACCTTGCGTGAGGCGGCGCTCCGACGGCGCGAGGGCCGGCTCGAGTTCCACGACCTCCTCGTCCTCGCCCGGCAGGTGCTCCGCGACGACCGTGTGGTCCGTCAACGGATGCACGACCGATACCGGTATCTGCTCATCGACGAGTTCCAGGACACCGACCCCATCCAGGTCGAGCTCGCGGTGCGGATCGCGGCCGATCCCGATCACGACACCTCGTGTCCCTGGGACGAGGTCGACGTCGACGCGGGACGCCTGTTCTTCGTCGGCGACCCCAAACAGTCGATCTACCGGTTCCGTCGAGCCGACATCGACCTCTTCGTGCGCACATCCGAGCGCAACCCCTCGGGCGCCACCCGACTCGACACCAACTTCCGGACCGTCGCCCCGATCGTCGACTTCTGCAACCGGGTGTTCCGGACCATCATCTCCCGCACCGTGGTCGACGCCGCCAGCGGCACCGACGACCACGGAGCGATCGCGCAGCCCGACTACGCCGACCTGTCGCCGTGGCGGGATGCGATCGAGGGCGACCCGGGTCCCGCCGTGCTCCTGGTCGGGCACGCCGAGAAGGAGTCGCGGGCCGAGACACTCCGCGTCGCCGAGGCGACCGACATCGCCTCGTCGCTCGCCGAGGCGAAGTCGGACGGGTGGTTGGTCCACCCCAAGGGTGGCGACCCACGGCCGTGCCAGTGGGGCGACATGACGATCCTGCTCCCGAGCCGGACGTCGTTGCCGCACCTGCGACGGGCCCTGGCCGACGCCGGCGTGCCCTATCGGCTCGAGACCGGGAGCTTGGTGTACGCGACCAGCGAGGTACGAGAACTCCTTTCCGTGCTCCGCTCGATCGACGATCCCGGCGACGAGGTGGCACTCCTGGGCGCGCTCCGGTCACGGGCGTACGGCTGCGGTGACGACGACCTCTTGTCCTGGCGACGAGCGGGGCGATCGTGGACCTACCTCGGGCAGGGGGACGACGACGGAGCCCTCGACGGGGCGGTGGCCGCGGCCATGCGCGACCTGCGCGCCCGTCATCGGGCCCGACCCTTCCAGACGGTGCCCGAGGTCGTGGCCGCGGTGGTCCGCGAACGCCGCCTCTTCGAGTCCGCGATGGCGGTGGCCGGCCACCGCGATGCCTGGCGGCTCTACCGCGTCGTCGTCGACCACGCCCGGCAGTTCGCCGACGGCGAATCCGGTGGCCTGCGCGACTTCCTGCGGTGGGCGGCTCTCCAAGCCGACGACAAGCTCCGCTCGACGTCGCCCGTGCTCCCCGAGGCCGACGTCGACGCCGTCCGCATCATGACCGTGCACGGCGCCAAGGGACTCGAGTTCGCCATCACCGCGGTCTCCGGGCTCTCCGGCGGCTTCCCCCGTTCGACGCGTGGTGCCACGGTCCGGTTCCGCCCCGAGGGCGGTTTCGACGTCCGCATGAAGAAGGGGCTCGAGACCGCACAGTTCGACGCCCGGCGCACCATCGAGGACGTGATGGGCGAACACGAGGGGATCCGTCTGCTCTACGTCGCCCTGACCCGCGCCCGCGACCACCTCGTCGTGAGCCTGCACCACAAGGCCGCGAAGACCGTCGGCTGCCACGCCCACCGGATCACCGAGGTGCTCGACCGACTGGCCGAGGAGGCCGACCTGCCGGCGGGCGTCGAACGACGCGAAGGCTCGTCGTCGCACACCGCCGACCACACCGACGACTCGTCGCGGCCCATCGAGGTCGTCCGTCCCGTCGGGGGCGACGTGTCCGACGCCGATGTCGAGGCCTGGGAGG
>JBFIHN010000152.1:0-7897 GCA_041601775.1 Acidimicrobiales bacterium | reverse complement strand
CGAGGCGACGGAGGCGGCCACGAAGGACTGGTTCGACCGGACCCAGGCCGAGCTCGACACCATGGTGTGGACCCACCCGTCGATCGAGCACTCCTGGTACAAGAGCGACGACGGCCGGATCTATGGCCTGTCGCCGTGGCGGCTCGTCGACTACTGGGACTGGACCCGCGAACCCGACCCCACCGACCTCCACACCACCTGACCCCCAGCCACCAGACCCCAGCTTCTGGGTGCGCGATCGGGACGCAGGACCTCCCGTCCGCGCACCCAGAACGAGGCAGCCTGGGTCCCAGAACAGAGCAAACCTGGTTCTGGGTGCGCGATCGGGACGTGAGACGTCCCGTTTGTGCACCCAGACGCGGGGGTGGGCAGGCTGGGGGTGTGGATCTGTTGATCATCCGGCACGCCCTCCCGCAACGCGTCGAGGTCGTGGGTCGCGCTGCTGACCCCCCGCTCGCTCCCCTGGGGGTACGCCAGGCCGAGGCCGCAGCCACCTGGCTCGCGGCCGAGGACATCGACGCCGTCTACTCCAGCCCCATGACGCGAGCGCGTGAGACCGCAGAGCCGATCGGCACGGCCACCGGGCTCGACGTCGTGGTCGAAGACGGTGTCGCCGAGTACGACCGGCACGCCGAGGCCTACGTCCCGATCGAAGAACTCAAGGCCGAGGGCGACCCGCGCTGGACCGAGATGCTGGCCGGTGGCTACTTCTCCGAGGAGGGCGTCGACCCGGTCGCGTTCCAGGCCGGCGTCGTCGATGCGATGGAGGGGATCATCGCCAGCCACCCGTCACGGACCGCAGCGGTCGTGTGTCACGGTGGCGTGATCAACGCCTACGTCGGGCACATCCTCGGCCTGGCGGAGTACATGGTCTTCCAGCCCGCCTACACCGGCATCACCCGCATCCGGGCGTCGAGTCGGGGCCATCGTTCGCTCGTCTCGCTCAACGAGCACGGTCATCTACGAGGCGTCGACTGACCGACTCGGCCCGAGGCGAGGCGCCAGCACGTCGATGAGTGCGTCGATCTGGCGGGCGCACGCCGCGAAGACGTCCGCCTCGCCGCCGCCGGGATCGACGACCTCCTCCCAGTCACCGAGTTCGGCATCACCGGCTCGGAGTGCGGACACCTGGTCGCGGATGGAGGCGACCCCTGGCACGAGGTCGCGCACGAGTCGGAGCAGGGTGACGGTGTGGTGCGCGGCCGCCGGATGCGTCCGGCGCACCCACTGGACGTGTTCGGGCGCGAGCGCGACGACCAACGCCGCGCGGTCGAGGTCTGCGGGTTCGACCTGCCGGCTCGCGTGGATCGGCAGCGGATGGCCGACCCCCTCGATGGCGGCACGGGTCCGGATGCTCATGGGCTGCCCGTCGACCACCAGCGTCCCGGCGGTCTCGATCCGCAGGTCCGGTCGGCGGGCACGGAGCGACACCCCGCCCATCACCGATCGGGCGGCGTTCCCCGTACAGATGAACAAGACATCGGTCACCCGACGAGTCTGACGTTCACGCCCGCCAGGTCAACAACTCGCCCTCACCAGCCACCATCAGCGAACCGGGCATGACCCGGAGGTACGTCGGCGACAACTCGAGCACCCCGAAGCCCTCGGCCGTCGGGTCGTCCCAGCCCGGCACGATGCGCGGGTCGTAGCCGACCGGTTCGGGCCCCTCGGCGAATCGAGTCCACGCCGCCCGCTTCGAGTCGTCGTCGAGCGTCCACGTGACCTGGCAGTCCGCGGTGCAGGTGTCGTGCGACGGATCCCAGTAGGTGACGGAGACCGTCGGGTTGGCGTCGATGTGCGCCCGCTTCGGCGACAGCGGGCTGGTGGCGATCCAGCCGGTCAACTTCCCGTCGTCGTACTCCCAGATGGGGTGCAGGATCCGTGAGCGGGCCCTTCCTGCGGTGTCGACCGTGGCGACGGTGCACCACACGATGCGATGGGCCATCTCGACGAAGGTGGGGGCGACGGCATCCAGGGACGGCATGGGTTTCTCCTCCAGCGGTTCGAGTCGGCCGGCTCAGACGAGCCGGGAAGGCAGCGCGTCGAACGCCGCCCGGTCGTGTCCGGGAACGATCATCGCGCCCGCGTCCCGCATCGTGCGAAGTGATTCGAGGCTCCGGGCGTGGAGGTCGTGATCGTGGCCGATCGGGGGCAGCGGTCCACCGTCGAGCGTCGACGTGAAGTACGCGCAGTCGGCGGCCAACACGACCTCGCGATCGGCGAGACGGACCCGGAGCGACTGGTGACCGGGGGTGTGTCCCGGGGTGGGGATGCAGGTGACGAGGCCGTCGCCGAACACGTCGTGCTCGCCGTCCGCGAGCACGACGTCGTGGCCGAGTCGGTACTCGGACGAACGGAACGAGTTCGCGGCAGCGACGTCGTCGTCGGCGCCGGCCTGCCACTCGTCGCGCTGGACGACCACCCGGGCGTCGGGAACGAGAGCGAGTCCGCCGGTGTGATCGAAGTGGAGGTGCGACAGCACGACGAGGTCGACATCGGTGGGTTCGACCCCGGCGTCGCGCAGACGAGCATCGACCAGGTCGTCGCGGCCGAGGCCGACGTCGAAGAACAGCGCCACCGTGTCGGCGAACTCCCCCGTGCCGGTCAGGTCCGGATGCATGCCCGTGTCGAAGAGCACCGTGCCGGCGTCGTGGCGCACCAGCCAGGCCGGCACCGGCAGCTCGACCTCGGTCTCGTCACCCCCCACCTCGAACATGTTGCGGCCAGCCGTGAGGGTGCCGCAGCGAAGCGGTTCGATGGAGAGGGTCACATCGGCCATTGTCGACCATAGGATCCGTGCTGTCGTCTCTCGACATTCGGAGCGCCCGTGGGAAAGCTGGCTGTGATGGTCCTCACCCTCTTCGTTGCCGCCGCGGCCTGCGGTTCGTCGGACGCCGATCGACCCGCCGTCACCGCGTGGGAACCGCGGTGGATCGCGCTCCGCGACCTGGTCCCGGATCCGACCGAGATCGAGGCCGTTGGCGTCGAGGTGTGCAGCGACTTCCTGGGCGAGGTGCGCGAGCGGCGCGCCGACGTCATCCCGACCCCGGACACGGAGCTCGACGATCCGGTGACCGAGTGGGTCGCCGAGGCCGAGACCATCGGGCTCGACTGTGACCGAGAAGGTGACCTGGCCGAGCGACTGACCGATCTCCACACGCGCTCCGACGAGATCGACGCACGGATCGACCTCTTGTCCTGATGAGCGACGGCTGGTCCGCAGCACGTACGGGCACCCTCACCCTCGGCGCGCTCGGCGTCGTCTTCGGCGACATCGGGACCAGCCCGCTCTACGCGTTCCGTGAGTCGTTCGAGTCGGCCGGCGACCGCCTGGTGGTGGACGAGGCCGCCGCGCTGGGGATCGTGTCGCTCATCCTCTGGTCGCTGGTGATCATCATCTCGGTCAAGTACCTGGTGTTCGTCATGCGGGCCGACGCCGACGGCGAGGGCGGGATCCTCGCCCTGATGACCCTCGCCACCCGCGACGCCGACGGTACGACGAAGCGTCCGCTGCGCACGGTCGCGTTCTTGACTGCCGTCGGGCTCTTCGGCACGGCGTTGCTCTACGGCGACGGCATGATCACCCCCGCCATCTCGGTGCTCTCGGCGGTCGAGGGCAGCGAGCTCGCCGTTTCCGGCATCGACCGTTTCGTGATCCCGGTGTCGATCGCCATCCTCATCGGGCTGTTCACGATCCAGTCACGGGGCACGGGCGCCATCGGCAAGATCTTCGGCCCGGTCATGGTCGTGTGGTTCCTGACGCTCGCCGGCCTGGGCGTCCGCCAGATCGCGATGGAGCCCGGCGTGGTGCGCGCCCTGTCCCCGACGTACGCGATCTCCTTCGTCCTCGACAACGGCATCGGCGCGTTCCTCGCCCTCGGCTCGGTGTTCCTCGTCGTCACCGGCGGCGAGGCCCTCTACGCCGACATGGGTCACTTCGGGCGAAGGCCCATCACCATCGCCTGGTACGCGCTCGTGCTCCCGGGACTGGTCCTCAACTACTTCGGGCAGGCCGCGTTGCTCATCCGGGATCCCAGCGCCATCGACAACCCGTTCTACCGACTCGCCCCCTCGTGGGGCGTCCTGCCGCTCGTCGTGCTGGCCACCACCGCCACCGTCATCGCGTCGCAGGCGCTGATCTCCGGCGCGTTCTCACTCACGATGCAGGCCACGCAGCTCGGCTACGCGCCCCGGATGCGGATCGTCCACACCTCCGAGTCGGAAGCTGGACAGATCTACGTGCCCGCCGTGAACTGGGGCCTCATGGTCGCGTGCGTCGGCTTGGTGATCGGTTTCGGCTCCTCGTCGGCACTCGCTGCGGCCTATGGCGTCGCGGTCACCACCACGATGGTCATCACCACGATCCTGTTGTGGTTCGTGCTGCGCGACCGCTTCGGGTGGACCACGGCAGGCGCCACCGCGCTCTGCGCCGCGTTCGGCGTCATCGACCTCGGGTTCTTCGGCGCCAACGTCTTGAAGATCCCCGCCGGTGGCTGGTTCCCCCTCCTCGTGGGACTGGCGATCTTCACGGTGTTGACCACCTGGCGGACCGGGCGGCGACTCGTCGGTGCCCGCATCCGCAGCGGCGAGGTCCCGCTCTCGACCTTCCTCGACAGCCTCGCCTGTCACGGCGAGGACGTGGCCCGGGTCCCGGGCACGGCCGTCTACCTGTTCTCCAATCCCGGCATGACACCACCGGCGCTGATCGCGAACCTGCGCCACAACCACGTCCTGCACGAGGACCTCGTCGTGGCCTCGATCCGCTTCGTCGACTCGCCTCGCGTCCTGCCCGGCCGACGGACGACCGTGACGACCCTGGGCATGGGCGTCCGTCAGATCGTGGTGGACTACGGGTTCATGGAAGAACCCGACCTCCCGCGAGCCCTGGGCCAGGGCCCCTCGCGCAACGAACACCTCGACGTCGACCGGGCCACGTGGTTCCTCGGGACCGAATCGATCGTCGTCACCCGCCGCCCGGGCATGGCCCGCTGGCGCGAGCGTCTGTTCCGTCTGCTGAGTCGCAACGCGCAGAGCGCTGCCGACTACTTCAACCTCCCGGCCGACCGCACCGTCAGCCTCGGCACGCAGGTCGACATCTGATGGCGGCCCACGACGCCATCCTGCTGCTCTCCTTCGGCGGGCCCGAAGGCCCCGACGACGTCATCCCGTTCCTCGAGAACGTGACCCGTGGCCGCGGCGTCCCCCGTGCACGGCTCGAGGAGGTGGCCGAGCAGTACCGGATGTTCGGCGGCGTGAGCCCCATCAACGATCAGAACCGCGCCCTCCTCGCCGCCCTCCGGACCGAACTCGACCGACGCGACATCCGGCTCCCCGTCCACTGGGGCAACCGGAACTGGGCGCCCTACGTCGAGGACACGATGGCCGAGCTCGCCGCCGCCGGACACCGCCGCGTGCTGGCCCTGACGACGTCGGCCTTCTCGTCGTACTCGGCGTGTCGGCAGTACCTCGAGGACATCGAGCGGGCCCGCGCCCACGTGGGCGACACCGCGCCCGCCGTCGACAAGATCCGGCCGTACTGGAGTCACCCCGGGTTCCTCGGGGCGGTGGTCGACCACGTCCGCGACGCCCTCGACCGGGCACCGGAGGGGGCCCGACTGGTGTTCACCGCCCACTCCATCCCGCTGTCGATGGCGTCGACCTCCGACTACGAGGTCCAACTCCGCGCCGTGGCCGCCCAGGTGGTCGAGGTCGTGGCACCGGGACAGGAGTGGGACCTCGTGTTCCAGTCGCGCTCGGGGCCGCCGCAGGTCCCGTGGCTCGAACCCGACATCGTCGACCACCTCCACGCCCTCGCCGACCGCGAGACCCGCGCGGTCGTCGTCGTCCCGATCGGCTTCGTCTCCGACCACATGGAGGTGAAGTTCGACCTCGACACCCAAGCAGCAGCGGCCGCGGCGTCGCTCGGCATCACGATGGTGCGCGCCTCGACCGTCGGGACCCACCCGACCTTCGTGTCCGGACTCGTCGACCTGATCGAGCAGTACCTCGGCGGCGACGTCGTCGCGTGCGCACCCGATTGTTGCCCCGCTCCGGTCAGACCAGCTCGGCGGTGATGGCGGCCAGCAGGTCGTCGTAGTCGTCGAGCGCCGGGAACTGCGGGAACTCGGCGATGACGTTGTCCGGGGCGTGGAACAAGAACCCGGCGTCGGCCTCGCCCAACATCGTCGTGTCGTTGTACGAGTCGCCGGCGGCGATGACCTTGTAGTCGAGCGAGTGGAACGCCTGGACCGACTTGCGCTTCTGGTCGGCCTGACGGAGGCGGTAGTCGACGATGCGGTCGTCCTCGACGACGAGGCGGTGACAGAACACCGTCGGCATGCCCAGGTGGACCATGAGCGGCGCGGCGAACTGCTCGAAGGTGTCGGAGAGGATGATGACCTGCGTACGCCGTCGGAGCTCGTCGAGGAACTCGCGTGCGCCGGGGAGCGGGCCGAGACCGTCGATGACCTCGGCGACCGTCGACATCGTCAGCCCGTGTTCGGCCATCACGTCGAGGCGGTACCGCATCAACACGTCGTAGTCGGGTTCGTCCCGGGTGGTCCGGCGGAGCGCCTCGACACCCGTGCGTTCGGCCACCGCGATCCAGATCTCGGGCACGAGTACGCCCTCGAGGTCGAGGGTCACCAGGGTCTGCTTCGTCGACACCGCCCGAGTCTGCCCTGTTCTGGCACCGGAGACGGACGGGTACGGTTCCGCGGTGGCCGATCTGCACGACGACGCACGCGGGCGAATGCTCGCGGGACGCTTCGAGCTCGGTGCCGTGCTCGGCCGCGGTGGCATGGCGACGGTGTGGTCGGCCCACGACACCAGGCTGGGTCGGACCGTCGCCGTCAAGATCCTGCACGATCGACTCTCGACCGAGGATGCCTCGCGTATCGAACGAGAGGCACGAGCCGCGGCCCGCATCGCCGACGCCCGGGTCGTCACCGTGCTCGATCTCGACCACACGGACGACGGCACACCGTTCCTGGTGTTCGAGGCCCTGAGCGGCCGGACCCTCGCCGACGAACTCCGAGAAGGCGGAGCGCTGGCGACTCCGAGAGCCGAACGCCTCGCCGACGATCTGATGGGGGCCCTCGGCGCAGCCCACGACTGCGGCGTCCTCCATCGCGACATCAAACCGTCGAACGTCCTCGTCGACGGCGCCGGGTTCCGCATCACCGACTTCGGCATCGCCAGCGTCGACGACGAGACCGCGACCCGAGGCGACCTCATCGGCACCCTCGGCTACCTGGCTCCCGAGCGCTTCGACGGCGCCCCCGCCACGCCGCAGAGCGATGTCTTCGCCGCGGCCGTGGTCCTCTACGAAGCGGTCACCGGACACCAGCCGTTCCGTGCTCCCACCGCGACCGAGACGATCGAACGGCTGCGGGACGGACGCTACGAGCCGCTCCCCGACACCACGCCACCGCGCCTGCGGGCGACGATCACCGCTGGCCTCGCGGTCGACCCGGGACGACGACCGCTGGACGCCCGAGCGGTCGCCGCGGGGACTGCTGCCGTCGACATGCCGACCGTGCCCATCGGGGCAGACCGCACCGAACGCCTCGACGTCACGGAACACCTCGCGCCCCTCGCGCCGCCCGAGACCGAGGACGGGCCGGATCTGCGAGGGCACCTCGCCTCGCTCCGCGAGCACCCCACCGTCGTCGAGGCCGTCGGGCGGGCCACGCGACCCCAGACGATCTTCGTCGGGCTGTCGGTCCTGCTGCTCGTGCTGGTCCTGTTCGCCGCGACCCGCGACGGAGACGACGCCACGGTGCCACCGGCTGTGGATCCCACCCAGCAGCTCGACCAGAACCTGGATCGCATCGAGGAACTCGGATGAGACTCCCGACGACCATCGCATGTGGCGTGGTTGCGGTCGCTGCCGCGG
>JBFIHN010000151.1:0-7900 GCA_041601775.1 Acidimicrobiales bacterium | reverse complement strand
GACCGGTGTTCGACCCGGGGTTCGGGACCGGTCGAGTCGAGGTAGATCACGCTCGCCTCGCTGGGAGGGGCATCGTCGTCCCACTCGATGCCCAGCGCTGCCGCCGTCTCGCCCTGGATGGGCGCGAACTGCAGACGAGCGTGGGGATCGTGGTCGAGCAACCACCGGACGGCCCAGGCGCAGAGGCCGCACACGCCGTCGTAGAAGACGAGGTGGTCGGGGAGGTCCGGGACATCGGTCGCAGACGGTGCCGCGGGCTCGGTGGTCGCCACGCCCACAGCCTACGGCCGGGTCAGGCGAGGGCGGTGAGGACGTGGTCGATGCAGCGGGTGAGGGCGGTGATGTCGTCGGGGTCGATCGCCGGGAACATGGCGATGCGGAGCTGGTTGCGGCCGAGCTTGCGGTACGGCTCGGTGTCGACGATGCCGTTGGCCCGCAGGACCGCGGCGACCACCGCAGCATCCACCGTGTCGTCGAAGTCGATGGTCCCGACGACGTTGGAACGGATGGCGGGATCGGTGACGAACGGGGTGGCGACGGCGTGGGCGTCGGCCCAGCCGTAGAGGTTCGCCGCCGACTGCTCGGACCGCCCCGCCGAGAAGTCGAGACCACCCTGGTGGCAGAACCACTGCACCTGGGCGTCGGCCATGATCAGCGTGGCCAGCGCCGGGGTGTTGAGCGTCTGGTCCTTGCGGGAGTTGTCGAGTGCCGCCTGCAGGTCCACGAACGGCGGGATCCAGCGGTCGGCGGCGGTCGCACGGGACTCGATCCGTTCGATCGCGGCGGGGGACACGGCGGCGATCCACAGGCCACCGTCGGACGCGAGGGACTTCTGGGGCGAGAAGTAGTAGACGTCGCACTCCGAGACGTCGACGCGGAGCCCGCCCGCAGCCGAGGTGGCGTCGACGACCACGAGTCCGTCGTCCGACGGTCGGGTCACCGGCATCATCACGCCGGTCGAGGTCTCGTTGTGGGTGAGCGCGTAGGTGTCGATGCCCTCGACCGGGCTGATCGTCGGGTGGGTGCCGACCTCGGACTCGACGAGCACGGGGTCGTCGAGGAACGGCGCTGCGGCCACGCCCTTGGCGAACTTCGACGAGAACTCGCCGAACGACGCGTGGAGCGACCGTTGCTCGATGAACCCGGCGACGAGGCCGTCCCAGAAGGCATGCGTGCCGCCGTTGCCGAGGACGATCTCGTAGCCGTCGGGCAGCTGCAGCAGCTCGGCGAGGCCGTTGCGCAGCGACGCGACCACGAACTTGACCGGCCCCTGGCGGTGCGATGTGCCCATGATCTCGGGGGAGGCGTCGACGACTGCCTGGAGCTGCTCGGGCCGTACCTTCGAGGGGCCGGCGCCGAACCGTCCGTCGGCGGGCTTGAGGTCGGCAGGGATCTGGATGTCGGGCGTGTTCGTGGCCATCGACGTGCAACTATCGCGGAGTACCCCATCAGGAGCGAAACCCCTTGCCTCAATCCCCGAACACGGCGTCGCGCATCTCCAGCCGGATCGCCGCCATCGCACCGTCAGCGACCCTCGCGGTCACCGCCAAGGCCAAGGAACTGAAGGCCGCCGGCGAGTCGGTCATCGGCTTCGGTGCCGGTGAACCCGACTTCCCGACACCGGCCCACATCGTCGAGGCGGCGGTCGAGGCGTGCCGCGATCCGAAGAACCACAAGTACACGCCGGCCGGGGGTCTCCCCGAGCTCAAGGAGGCGATCGCGGCCAAGACGCTGCGCGATTCCGGTCTCGAGGTCGACCCGTCGCGTGTCCTGGTGACCAACGGTGGGAAACACGCGGTCTACGCGACATTGCTCACCCTGGTCGACGACGGTGACGAGGTCATCGTTCCCGCCCCGTACTGGACCACGTACCCGGAGCCCATCGGCTTGGCCGGCGGCACGATGGTGCCGGTGGTCTGCGACGAGACGACCGGGTTCAAGGCGACGGTCGAGATGCTCGAAGCCGCGCGCACGCCCCGCACGAAGGCGCTGATCTTCGTCTCGCCGTCGAACCCCACCGGTGCCGTCTACACCCGCGACGAGGTCGAGGCCATCGGCCAGTGGGCCGTCGAGCACGGCGTCTGGGTCATCACCGACGAGATCTACGAACACCTCACGTACGGCGATCACGAGTTCACCTCCATGCCGGTCGTCGTGCCCGAACTGGCCGACCAGTGCGTCGTCCTCAACGGCGTGGCCAAGACCTACGCCATGACGGGGTGGCGCGTCGGATGGATGATCGGCCCCGGTGACGTCATCAAGGCCGCCACCAACCTCCAGAGCCATTCGACGTCGAACGTGGCCAACGTCAGCCAACGAGCCGCGCTCGCGGCCGTCTCGGGCCCCCTCGACGACGTCGTCGAGATGCGCAAGGCGTTCGACCGGCGTCGGCTCGCCATCTGGAAGCTGCTCGACGGCATCGACGGCGTCGACTGCCTCGAGCCCGAGGGGGCCTTCTACGCCTATCCCAAGCTCACCGGCCTCCTCGGTCGGCCGCTGGCGGGACGGACCGCATCCACCACGCTGGAGCTCGCCGAGTTGATCCTCGAGGAGGTCAAGGTGGCCATCGTCCCGGGCGAGGCGTTCGGGACGCCCGGCTATGCCCGTCTGTCGTTCGCACTCGGTGACGACGACCTCGGAGAGGGTGTCGGACGGATCGCCGAGCTGGTGGCCAACTCTTGACCGCCTCCCCGGCCGGGGGGCGGGTGCCCTACGGCGAGTGGCCGTCGCCGATCAGCGCTGACGACGTCGTCGCGGCCGCCGCGTCGCCGGGCGACGTCCGTGCCGTCGGCGACGACGTCTTCTGGAACGAGTCGCGTCCCGCCGAGGGCGGCCGGGTCCAGGTCGTCCGCCGGCGCGCGGACGGGACGACGACCGACCTCCTCCCGGAGGGTTGGTCGGCCCGCACCCGGGTGCACGAGTACGGCGGCGGCGCCTGGCTGGCCACCGCCGACTGGCTCTACTTCTCGAGCTGGGAGGACCAACGGCTCCACCGGCTCCGGTTGGGGCCCGAGGGCGCCGTGGGTGCTCCCGAACCGGTGACCCCCGAGCCGGGCGAGCACCATGGTCTCCGGTACGCAGACGCCGTGGCGACGGCCGACGGCCGCCACCTCGTCTGTGTCCGCGAGCGCCACGACGACGGCGAGGTCGTCAACGAGATCGTGTCGATCGCCGTCGACGGCTCGGCCGAGCCCGTCGTCCTCTTCGCCGGCACCGATTTCGTGGCGGCACCGCGGATCTCCCCGGACGGTCGCTCGCTGGCGTGGATCTCCTGGAACCACCCCGACATGCCGTGGGACGCCACGCTGCTCCATCTGGCCGGGCTGGCTCCGGACGCCTCGTCGGTGGACGACGTCACCACGGTGGCCGGAGGACCCGGCGAGTCGGTGATCCAGCCGCTGTGGCGCGACGACGGGGTGCTCCACTTCCTGAGCGACCGCACCGGCTGGTGGAACGTCCACGCGCTCGAGCACGGTGCCGTCGTCGCCGTGACCGACGTCGCACTCGACATCGGCACGCCGGCGTGGGTGTTCGCGATGGCCCGCTACGCCTTCCTCGACGACAGCCGGTTGGTCTTCGCCGCCACCGACGCCGGTCTCGATCGCCTCCACGTGGCCGGGCCGTCCGGGCCGCCCACGCCCGTCGACCTGCCCTACGACGAGTTGTCGTCGGTGGTGGCCCGGGGCGACAGCGTGCTGTTCGTCGGCGCCGGCTTCGACTCGGAGGCCGTGGTGGTCGCGGTGCCCTTCGACGGGGGGCCCGGCCCGCTCCAGGTCCTGCGCCCTGCCCGACCGATGCCCGTGAGCGACGAGTGGTTCTCCCGCGGCGAGCCGGTGTCGTTCCCCTCGGGTCCCGACGGCGAACGGACCGCACACGCGCTGTACTACGCGCCGACGAATCCCGATGTCGACGCGCCGGAGGGGACGGCACCGCCGTTGCTCGTCGTCATCCACGGCGGTCCGACGGCGATGGCTCGTGCCCGACTCGATCTCGCCAAGCAGTTCTGGACGACCCGGGGCTTCGCCGTCGTGGACGTCAACTACGGCGGCTCGACCGGTTTCGGCCGGCCCTACCGCGCACTCCTGCAGGGTGCGTGGGGGATCGTCGACGTCGAGGACTGCGTCGCCGCGGCCGAGCACCTGGCTGCCGCTGGTCTGGCCGACCCGGAGCGGTTGTGCATCCGTGGTGGATCGGCCGGCGGGTTCACCGTGTTGGCGGCCATGGTGCAGACCGACACGTTCGCGGCTGGCGCGTCGTCGTACGGCGTGGCCGACCTCACCGCCCTCGCCCTGGAGACCCACAAGTTCGAGTCCCGCTACCTCGACGGCCTGATCGGCCCCTATCCCGAGGCGAAGGCCGTCTACGACGAGCGGTCGCCGATCGAGCACGTGGATCGGCTCGACCGCCCGCTGATCGTGTTCCAGGGCCTCGAGGACGAGATCGTCCCGCCGAACCAGTCGGAGATGATCGTCGACGCGCTCCGCGCCAAGGACGTGCCGGTCGCCTACCTCGCGTTCGAGGGCGAGCAGCACGGGTTCCGGCGATCCGAGACCGTGATCACCGTCCTCGGCGCCGAGCTGGCCTTCTACGGGCGT
The DNA here is from genome assembly GCA_041601775.1 of Acidimicrobiales bacterium. Classification (GTDB taxonomy): domain Bacteria; phylum Actinomycetota; class Acidimicrobiia; order Acidimicrobiales; family Salinilacustritrichaceae; genus Salinilacustrithrix. Next base: position 3,305 of record JBFIHN010000151.1, on the reverse strand, counting down.
GTCCTGGGCTTCCGCCCGGCCGGTGAGCTCCCCGAGGTCGAGATCCACGGGATGTGACGAGCTTGTCGATCCGGTGACGAATGGTGACGGTCGTGTTCCAGAGCCGTGATGGTGCCGCCACGTCGCCTGCTCCGAGCGTCAGAGTGCAGGACACGGAGGTCTCTGATGGTCATCACCGACACCACAACCGCACTCGACGACATCCGCTCGAGGGTCGCGCTCGAGCCCAGAGGCGAGATCGACGCCGGCACCGTGGACGCCCTCGCGGCGCTGATCCACGACGCACTCCTCGCCGGTGCGCACGAGATCGACCTCGATCTGCGCCACGTCACGTTCATGGACACGGCGGCGGTCGAGGTCCTGCAGGTGGCCCGTGAGACCCTCGACGCGGTCGGCGGCTTCCTGTGCATCCGCAACGCCACCGCATCGGTCCGTCGTCTCCTCTCGCTCACGGCGTTCACTCCCGGGCAACCGGGAGTGAACGCCAACGGGTGACGCGCCCGCCTTTTCCCTGCTGACCCGACCAGCCGCGAGACTCCAGGGTGATGGCACGCATCCTCGTCACCGAAGAGATCGCCGACAACGGGCTCCAGAAGCTGCGAGACGCCGGACACGACGTCGACATCCAGCTGAAGCTCTCCGAGGAGGAGTTGCTCGCGACGGTCCCCGGGGCCCACGCGATCATCATCCGATCCGCCACCACCGTGACCCGAGCGGTGCTCGAGGCGGGCACCGATCTCGTGGTCGTCGGCCGTGCCGGCATCGGCCTCGACAACGTCGACACCGAGGCGGCCACCGAGCGTGGCGTCATGGTCGTCAACGCCCCGCAGTCGAACACGCTGTCGACCGCCGAGCACACGATGGCCATGCTGCTGTCGCAGGCCCGCAACATCCCGGTCGCCAACGCCGCGCTCAAGGCGGGTCGCTGGGAACGCAAACAGTGGACGGGCGTCGAGCTCGCCGACAAGACGCTCGGCATCATCGGGTTCGGCCGCATCGGCACTTTGGTGGCGCAGCGTGCCAGCGCCTTCGGCATGAAGGTCGTCGCCTACGACCCGTTCGTGTCCGAAGAACGTGCACGCCGTGTCGGTGTCGAGGTCCTCGACCTCGACACGCTGGCCGCCCGATCCGACTTCGTGACACTCCACCTCATCAAGACCCCCGAGACGGTCGGACTCCTGAACAAGGAGTTCTTCGCGAAGGCGAAGCGCGGCATCCGCATCGTCAACGTGGCCCGCGGCGGCGTGATCGACGAGGCCGCGCTGGCCGAGGCGATCCGTGACGGCCAGGTCGGCGGTGCCGCGATCGACGTGTTCGAGACCGAGCCCACCACCGAGTCACCGCTCTTCGAACTGGACGAGGTCGTGGTCACACCGCACCTCGGTGCGTCGACCCACGAGGCCCAGGACAAGGCAGGCGTCACCATCGCCGAGATGGTCGGACTGGCCATGGCCGGGGACTTCGTCCCCTACGCCGTCAACGTCGCCGCTGCCGAGGCATCCGAGACCATCAAGCCGTTCCTCGGGTTGGCCGAGCGGATGGGCGCGCTCTTCGTGTCGATGAACGAAGGGATCCCCGCCGTGGTCGACATCACGTATTCGGGCGAGATCGCCGACTACGACACCCGGATCCTCACGCTCTCGGTCCTCAAGGGCGCCTTCGGTGGCGTCAGCGACGAACCGGTCAGCTACGTGAACGCGCCGATGCTGGCGAAGGAGCGGGGGATCGAGGTGCGCGACACGTCGTCATCGACGTCGCACGACTTCGTCAACCTGGTCACCATCAGCGGTGGGACGCACTCGATCGGCGGTTCGGTGGTGGGTGCCCGCGGCGAGGCGTCGATCGTGAAGATCGATGACCACACCGTCGACGTCCCCCCGGCCGAGCACATGCTCGTCGTCCGCAACGACGACCGCCCGGGCATGATCGCCGTCGTCGCCCAGACCCTCGCCGATGCCGGCGTCAACATCGACGACATGCACCTGGGCCGGTCGACCACGAGCGGCGATGCGTCGCTGATGGTCCTCGCGACCTCACCGGCCGTTCCCCGCGAGGTCGCCGACGCCCTCCGGGCGACCGACGGCATCGAGTCGGTGCACGTCCTGGGCTGAACCGACGGGTCGTCGGCGCGTCGGCGCGTCGACCGCCCGGGTCCCGGCGGCCGTCAGCGTCACCGTTTGGCGGCTCGCAGCCCGTCGGCCTCGGCAGCGGCCGCGTCGACGTAGCACCGGTCGGGCGTCGTGCGGTCGTAGTTCAACTGCCCGGGGGCATGGAAGATCTTCGAGCTGAGCTTGGCCTTGATCGGGAAGCCGTCGGGGCAGGCGCCATCGGCCGTGGGGTCGGCGAACGACGCGTCGCCGACCGGGACCCCGTCGGGCTCGGGGACGACGGTCGCGGGAGTCGCGGCCGCAGTGGGCTCGGGTGTCGCAGTGGGCTCCGGTGTCGCAGTGGGCTCCGGTGTCGCGGTCGCGGCGGCCGGCTCGGTCGGCAGCGGAGGCCACGGCTCCGAACTCGGCGACGCCGGCGCCGGCAGCGGATCGTCCCGCGAGGTCAGCGCTCGCACCGCCGCCACGATGCCGGCGACGACGCCGGCGAGAACCACGAGACGGAACAGGCGCCTGATCACGAGGCAGACCCTAGCGGTGCCGCTCTGGCACGGTCGGCGATCTCACGCGCGAGTCGGGCGAAGATGAGGCGGTGGAAGGGAGCCATGGCGTACCAGTACAGGCGCCCGAAAAGTCCTCTCGGCGCGAAGATCGCCCGTTGGGTGAGTGCGGTGCCGTCGCCGTGTGGTTCGACTCGCCACTCGAGCCACGCTTCCCCCGGGAGACGCATCTCCGCGTGCAGTCGCAGGAGCGACGGCGCTTCGGTGGCCTCGACCCGCCAGAAGTCGAGGGCGTCGCCGACCCGGAGGCGGTCCGGGTCCCGGCGACCGCGGCGCATCCCCGGGCCACCGACGAGGTGATCGGCCAGGCCGCGGATCGTCCAGAGCAGGTCGGCCACGAACCAGCCGCGAGCGCCACCGATGCCCGACAGGGTGGCGAAGACGCGTTCCGGGTCGACGTCATCGGCCGTGGCGGTCTGCTCGTCGACGAGAATCGTGCCGCCGGACCACTCGGGATCCGATGGCAGCGGGTCGGCGGCCGTGGCGCCCGGGAGCGCGGCATCGGACCACCGGGTGTTGACGGCGAGGTCCTCGACCCGACGGAGTGCGAGCTCGACCGATGCGCGGAACGACACCCGGGGCGAACCCGCGAACAGGTCGAGCGACTCGTTGTGGACGACGACCTCGTTGACCAGGCTCT
>JBFIHN010000150.1:0-7931 GCA_041601775.1 Acidimicrobiales bacterium | reverse complement strand
CCCCGGGCGAGACGCTCGTGTTGTTCACCGACGGCGTGCTCGAGGCGCGACGCGGCGACGACTTCTTCGGCGAGGACCGGGTGACGGCGATCCTGGAACGTTCGACGAGCCGCTCCGTCCACGAGGTCGCCTCGACGCTCGTCGACGCCGCCATCGACTTCCAGGACGGGCACGCACGCGACGACATCGCCGTGCTGGTGCTCCGGGCCGCCCCCTCAAACCTGATCTGATCCAGCCGTCACCAACGGCAACGGTGGCCGAGCGTCTCCATCTCCGAGGCGCACATCGGGCAGCACGGCAACTCGGACGCCTCGGGTCGAGGACCCGACAGCGTGAGCCCGCACAGCGTCACCACTGCCCCGATGGGGACCTCCGCCGGATGCGACGTCCGGGCATGGTGGTGCACCCGCTGCGTCGCGTCGTCCGAGGACTCCCGGGTGGACCCGCCGGGAACCGACGAGGGTTCGACCACCTCCCTACGACCCGGTTCGAGGGAGGCGCCAGCCGACCGGAGTGACGGACGGTGGAACGCCGCTCCGTGCAACGTGGGGGCTCCCCGGACCGAGCGCAGCGAGGGAGGAAGCCCCGATCAAAAGGACAGGGCTTTGTCGAGGATCGCGGCCTGCTCCTGGTGGTGGATGGCGTTGGACCCGGTGGCCGGCGAACCGGACTCGAAGCGCGAGACGCGCTGGATCTTGTGGCTGTCGCCGAAGCCGTCGTAGAGGCGGCCCTTGGCGAAGTTCCACGAACCCATGTTCTCGGGCTCCTCCTGGAGCCACACCAACTCGGTGGCGTTGGGGTACCGCCCGACCTGTTCGTGCAGTGCGGCGTCGGGCCACGGGTAGAGCTGTTCGACCCGCACGATCGCCACGGGCGCACCGCGCTCGTCACGAGCGGCGAGGGCGTCCTGGGCGACCTTGCCCGAGGCCAACACCACGCGGTTGACCGCGCTGGCATCGAGGTCGGCCGGGTCGGGAAGCACCTCTTCGAAGGTGCCGTTGACCAGGTCGTCGATCGGCGACCGTGCCGACTTGGCCCGCAGCAGCGACTTGGGGGTGAAGACGATCAGGGGCCGGCGGATCTCCCGCTTGAGCTGCCGTCGCAGCAGGTGGAAGAACTGCGCCGCCGTCGTGCAGTTGGCCACCTGGATGTTGTCCTCGGCGCAGAGCAGCAAGAAGCGCTCCATGCGGGCGGAGCTGTGCTCGGGACCCTGACCCTCGTAGCCGTGGGGCAGGAGCATGACGAGGCCGGCGTCCTGGTTCCACTTGTCGCCTGCGGCCACGATGAACTGGTCGATGATGATCTGGGCGCCGTTGACGAAGTCGCCGAACTGCGCCTCCCAGAGCACGAGGGCGTCCTTGTTCTCGACCGCGTACCCGTACTCGAACCCGAGCGCTGCGTACTCGCTGAGCAGCGAGTCGTAGACCCAGAACTTCCCCTGGTCGCCCGGATCGGTCGTGAGGTTGGCGAGCGGCGTGTACTCGGCACCGTTGACGTGGTCGTGGTAGACGGCGTGGCGGTGCGCGAACGTGCCGCGCCGCGTGTCCTGGCCGGCGAGGCGGATGTCGGTGCCCTCCAGCAGGAGCGAGCCGTAGGCGAGCGACTCGGCGAGACCCCAGTCGACCTCTCCCTGGTCCCACATCTTCTTCCGGGTCGTGAACTGACGCTCGAGCTTCGGGTGGATCTCGAAGTCGTCCGGCCACGAGTCGAGCGTCGCGAAGATGTGGTCCAGGACCGGCCGGTCGACATGGGTGTCGACGTGGGGCAACACGCCCGGCGGCGGCGGCGGCTCGGCCGCGACGACCTCGGAGTCGGGGGCCGACGAGCGGGTCTCGTCGAGCGACTCCTGCAACCGCTGCTGGAAGTCGTCGAGGGCGTGCTCGGCCTCCTCGAGGGTGAGGTGGCCGCGCTTGACGAGCGACTCGGTGTAGAGCTTGCGGACCGAACGGTGCTGGTCGATCGCGGCGTACATCAGCGGTTGCGTGTAGCTCGGGTCGTCGCCCTCGTTGTGGCCATGGCGCCGGTAGCAGACCATGTCGATCACGACGTCCTTGTTGAACTTCTGCCGGAAGGCGAAGGCGAGACGAGCAGCGCGCACGCAGGCCTCGGGATCGTCACCGTTGACGTGGATGACCGGCGACTGGACCATCTTGGCCACGTCGGTCGAGTAGAAGCCCGAGCGGCTCGCCTCGGGGGTCGTCGTGTAGCCGATCTGGTTGTTGATGATGAGGTGGACGGTGCCGCCGACGCGGTAACCGCGGATGTCGGACATCTGCAGCGTCTCGGCCACGACGCCCTGGCCGGCGAACGCCGCGTCGCCGTGGATCAGGATCGGCAGCACCGAGAAGGCGTCGGGCCGGTCGATCTGGTCCTCGATGGCGCGCACCATGCCGATGACGACGGGGTCGACGGCCTCGAGGTGGCTGGGGTTGGCCGCGAGTGCCACCGGGATCTTGGTGTTGTGGCGGGACTCGAACACCCCTTCCTGGCCGAGGTGGTACTTCACGTCGCCCGAACCCTGGACGGAGTTCTCCGGGACGTGGCCCTCGAACTCGCTGAAGAGCTTGTCGTGGTGCTTGCCGGCGATGTTGACGAGGACGTTGAGCCGGCCGCGGTGGGCCATGCCGATGATCGCCTTGTCCATCGAGTTGTCGGCCGCAGCCTCGAGCACCGCGTCGAGGATCACGATCGCCGACTCGCCGCCCTCGAGACCGAAGCGCTTCTGCCCCACGTACTTGGTGGCCAGGAACTTCTCGAACGCCTCGGCGGCGTTGAGGCGACCGAGAACGTGCTGTTGCTCCTCGGGCGGGAGGTCGACCGACACGCCCTCGACCTGTTCCTGGATCCAGGCCTTCTGCTCGGGCTCCTGGATGTGCATGTACTCGATGCCGAGCGTGCGGCAGTAGGCGTCGCGGAGGACCTTGAGGATGTTGCCCAGGGTCAGCCGGTCGCTGCCGGCGAGGCCGCCGGTCAGGTACTCGCGGTCGAGATCCCAGATCGTGAGGCCGTAGCTGAGCGGGTCGAGCTCGTGGTGCATGTGCGGCTCGCGCCAGCGCAACGGGTCGAGGTCGGCGATGAGGTGTCCACGCACCCGGTACATGTTGATGAGCCGCTGGACGGCCATCTGCTTCTCGAGCCGGTGCTGTTCCTGGTCGACCGGACGCACGTCGGTGCGCCACTGGACGGCCTCGTAGGGAACGCCGATGGCGCGGAAGATGTCGTCGTAGAACCCGTCCTCACCGAGCAGCAGTTCGTGCACCCGCTTGAGGAACATGCCCGACTCGGCACCCTGGATGATCCGGTGGTCGTACGTCGACGTGATCGTGATGACCTTCGACAGACCCAGGTCGGCGAGTGTGTCGGGATCGGCCGCCTGGTACTCGGCCGGGTAGTCGATCGAACCGACGCCGACGATGAGTCCCTGGCCGGGCATGAGGCGTGGGACCGACTGGACGGTGCCGATGGTCCCGGGGTTGGTGAGGCTGACGGTGATGCCGCTGAAGTCGTCGGGGCTGAGTTTGTTGTTGCGGACCTTGCGGATCAGCTCTTCGTAGCTGGCCCAGAACCCCTTGAAGTCGAGGGTGTCGGCCTCTTTGATGACCGGCACCATCAGGGCGCGGGACCCATCGGCCTTCTCGAGGTCGACGGCGATGCCGAGACCGAGATGCTCGTTGCGGACCCGGCGAGGCTTGCCGTCGGGGCCCTCGGCGAAGCTGTCGTTCATCACCGGCATCGTGTCGGTGATGGCGCGGACGACCGCGTAGCCGATCAGATGGGTGAAGCTGACCTTCCCGCCACGGGTCCGGCCGAGGTAGCCGTTGATCACCCGTCGGTTGACCTCGAGCAGCTTGGCCGGGATCTGGCGGAAGCTCGTGGCCGTGGGGACGTCGAGCGACTTCTCCATGTTCTCGACGATGCGGGCACCGACGCCCCGGATGGGCTCCCCGGGCACGTCGGCCTCGGCTGCAGCGTTGTCCTGGGCCTTCTTCGACGCGGCCGGCTTCGCCGCCGGGGCGGGTGCCGGGGCCGTCGCCGCGGCGTCTCCGACGCTGCTCACGGCCACGGACGGCTCGGCGTCGATGTCCCGCTTGTAGTCGGCGAAGAAGTCCTGCCATGCCTCGCTGACCGACGTCGGGTCACTGAGGTACGACTCGTACATCTCGTCGACCATCCAGGAATTCGGTCCGGTGAGATCGGGGAGCTGCTGTTCAGGCACGTTCCGGATCGTACCGCTGAGGGGAACCCGCTCTTCACCGGGAACCGGTCGTTCCCCCACTTCGTCCGAGATGCTCCCCCCGATGACGTGCCGCTCGGCCTCCGCAGAGGTTCGTCACCGCCGTTCTCCTGCCTGAACTCGACGTGTGAGGCGTCGGGGGCCGACGCCCACGACGTCGAGAATGGAGCGGACGATGCTGCTCCACGGAAGGCCGGGTCGTGCGGGCCACCCGCCAGCGCCGATGGATGACGGATCCGCAGTCAGGCAACCGCGAGCATCGCGTGGGAGCCGACCCGCGTCCACCAGTCGGCATCGGGTTCGAAGAGCCAACGCTGCTCAGCAGGTGCCCGCGCGTCGATTGCGAGGAACTCGACGGTGCGCTTCTCCACATCCAGGGAGATGTGACCGCAGTACATGGGTTCGGGGAGGCCGCCGGCATCCAGCGCGACCACCGATCCCGTCCGTCCCACGACCTTGGCGTCGTGCCACCCCCAGGTCTCCCGGGTGCCCGGCGGCATCAAGGCCATCACGGCCGAGACGAGGTCGGCATCGTTCACGCTTCCTCCGCATCAGTCATCGGTGCGATTGGAACAAGCCGAAGAGTTGGAGGACGAGGCTCGCGCCAGGGATCGAGACAGCTGTCCACGATCGGCAAGTCTTGCAGTCCGAAGCGCCGACGCCTGAGCGGCTGCTGGTGCGAACTCGACGTCGGAGGCGTCGGGGGCCGACGCCCACGACGTCGAGAATGGGGTGGAAGGAGGGTGAACCGACCACTGCCGGTTCGAGCGGGGAGAGCCACCACTCGCGCGAATGCAGGCGCTAGACCGAGGACATGGCGAGTCCCACGACGACATCGCCGGTCGAGCGGCTGCGTTCGCTCACCGACACCACGGTCACCTTGGTCACCTTCGACGGTGCGGTCACCGGCACCGTCGTGAGTTGCTGCCGATCGTCGGTGTGGCTGATCGGCGCCGACGACCTCGACGTGGTCGTGCCCCTCGACGAGATCCTGCGAATCGGCGACGGCCAACTCCACCCCTAGGCTGCCGGGGTGGCTGAATTCATCTTCCAGATGCAGAACCTCAACCGGTTCTACCCGCCGGACAAAGAGGTCCTGCGCAACATCAACCTCTCGTTCTTCCCCGGCGCCAAGATCGGCGTGATCGGGCACAACGGCTCGGGCAAGTCGTCCCTGCTCAAGATCATGGCCGGCCTCGACGACGAGTACGACGGCGTCGCCCGTCTCTCCCCCGGCTACACCGTCGGCTACCTCCCCCAGGAGCCACACCTGGACGAGTCGAAGGACGTCCGCGGCAACGTCATGGACGGCGTCGGCGACACCGTCGCCCTCCAGGAGGAGTACGACGCGGTCCTCGCCAGCTATGCCGACCCCGACGCCGACTACGAAAAGATCGGCGCACGCCAGGCCGAGCTCGAGGCCAAGATGGCCGCATCGGGCAACGAGGACGTCGACCGCACCGTCGACATCGCCATGGACGCGCTCCGCTGCCCGCCCGGCGACTCGCCGGTCACCAACCTCTCCGGTGGTGAACGACGTCGCGTCGCCCTGGCCCGGATCCTGCTGTCGAAGCCCGACCTCCTGCTCCTCGACGAGCCCACCAACCACCTCGACGCCGACTCGGTGGCGTGGCTGGAACGCACGCTCCAGGACTACGCCGGCACCGTCGTGGCCATCACCCACGATCGGTACTTCCTCGACAACGTCGCCGGCTGGATCCTCGAACTCGACCGCGGGCGCGGCTACCCCTACGAGGGCAACTACTCGGGCTGGCTCGAGCAGAAGAAGAACCGCCTCGAGGCCGAGGACAACTCGGACATGAAGCGGCGTGAGACCCTCGCCCGTGAGCTCGACTGGATCCGCAGCTCCCCCAAGGCCAAGCAGTCCAAGGGTCGGGCCCGCATCAAGGCGTACGAGGAACTCGCCAAGCAGGCCGACGCCGGCGGCGGCCGTCTCGAGAAGCTCGAGATCGCCATCCCGCCCGGCAACCGTCTGGGCGACGTCGTCATCGAGTTCGACAACGTGACCAAGGGCTTCGGCGACCGACTCCTGATCGACGACCTGACCTTCAAGCTCCCGCCGGCGGGCATCGTCGGCGTCATCGGGGCCAACGGCGCCGGCAAGACGACGATGTTCAAGCTGATCACCGGCAACGAGAAGCCCGATGACGGCGACATCACCGTCGGCAAGACGGTCGAGCTCTCCTACGTCGACCAGGACCGCGACGTCCTCGACGACGACAAGACCGTCTACGAGGAGATCACCGGCGGCGTCGACAACCTGATGATCGGCAAGCGCGAGATCCACGGCCGCGCCTACGTGTCGAGCTTCAACTTCAAGGGCTCCGACCAGCAGAAGAAGGTCGGCGTCCTCTCCGGTGGCGAGCGCAACCGCGTCCTCCTGGCCCGCAAGATCCGCGAGGGCGGCAACGTCCTCCTCCTCGACGAGCCGACCAACGACCTCGACGTCGACACCCTGCGTGCACTCGAGGACGCCCTCGAGACGTTCCCCGGTTGCGCCGTCGTGATCTCGCACGATCGTTGGTTCCTCGACCGTCTCGCCACCCACGTCCTCGCGTTCGAGGGCGACTCGCAGGTGCGCTGGTTCGAAGGCAACTTCACCGAGTACGAGGAGTGGCGGCGCAAGGAGTTCGGCATCGACGCCAACCAACCGCATCGCATCAAGTACAAGCCGGTCACCCGCTCCTGACTGAAAATCCGGCAGACGCCACGAAAAGGTCGTACTGTGACAAACGGTGGCAAACCTCACCGAGCACCGTTCCTCACTGGCCGCGCCGTGTGTGCTGGTCGTCGACGACGACCCTGACGGACGGCGCCTCACGGTCCTGGTCATGCGCCAGAGCGGGTTCTCGACCCTCGAGGCCGGCAGCGCCGACGATGCGCTGCGACTCGTGGCCACGGAACACGTCGACGCCATCCTCCTCGACGTGGCCATGCCCGGCATGGACGGCGTGGAGTGCCTGTCCCTCCTCCGGCGGTCGCCCTCCACCGCCCACACGCCCGTCCTCATGGTCACCGCGCTCGGCCAGGTCGACGACGTGGTGGTCGCACTCGACGCGGGGGCCGACGACTACGTCGTGAAGCCGTTCGCGCCCGACGACCTGGGAGCACGGGTCCATCGCCAGGTCCGGCGCAAGACCGAGTGGGCGTCGCTCGTGCGCGACGAGGTGCGACGCCGCAACGCCCTCCTGGCGGCAGCGAGTTCGGCGTCACGGACCACGACGGCGTGGCAGGGAGCGATGGAGGTCAGCGAGGAGCTCCTGGCCGTCGACGGGGTCCGCGGCGCGGCGATCGTCGAGATCGTCGGCCACGACTTCATCGTCCTGGCCACGAAGGGCTGCGACCCGCTCGCCGCGCTCCTCGACGGCCGCGGCCATCGCGACTTCGGGCAACACCTCGTCCGGCGTGTCGAGGCCGGCGCCTGGCTCGAACCGACGGCGGGGATCGGGACCGGCGTCATCTCCATCGCGCCGATCCGCGTCGACGACGCGGTCGTCGGCCTGGTCATGGTCACGCCCGAGGCCTGGGCATCTCACACCGACATCGACCGGATCCACGGGACGACCATCGACTTCGGCATCTTGTCGTCGGGGCTCTTCGGGGTCGCGCTGGCCGACTCGGCCCGACGCGACGACGAGCGCCAGCGCGCGGCCGACCCGATCGAGCGCGGCGAGTT
>JBFIHN010000149.1:0-7942 GCA_041601775.1 Acidimicrobiales bacterium | reverse complement strand
GGAGGACGCCGACGCCGTGGGTCTGTCGCTCCACAACGCCAGCCACCTCACGTTGGCGCCGCGCATGGTCGACGCGCTGCGCGACGCCGGCCTCGACATCCCGGTGATCGTGGGCGGGATCATCCCCGACGACGACGTGCAGCCGCTGCGCGACGCCGGGGTCGCCGCCATCCTCGGTCCCGGTGCTTCGGCCACCGAGGTCGCCGAGGCGGTGCGAGCGGCAGTCGAATCGTCCTAGCCCCGACGGACGACGACCACGGCACCGCCGCCCGCGGCCGGCCTCAGAGTCCCAGCATCTGGGTGATGCCGTGGTCGCGGCCGGCGGTGTAGCCGCCGTCGGCGATCAGGGTGTGGCCGGTCACGAAGCTGGCATCGCTCGACAGGAGGAACGCTGCCACCGATGCCATCTCCGACGGCCGGCCGCTGCGGCGGAGCGCGTGTTCCTCGACGAGGTCGGCCTTGTAGTTCTCCATCCCCGGCACCCCGACGACGACCTCGAACAACGGGGTGTCGATGAAGCCGGGACACAGGGCGTTGACCCGGATGCCCTGACGCCCGTAGTCGATCGCCATGTTCTTCGTGAGGAGCGCGACGGCACCCTTCGACGCGTTGTAGACGCTCCCGCCAGCCGTGCCCTCGACACCCTCGATGCTGGACACGTTGACGATGGCGCCACGCTCGCCGTCGACGAGGTCCTGCGTCAGCATCTGTCGTGTGGCGCGGCGGGCGACGAGGAAGGTGCCTGTGGCGTTGATCCGCATGATGCGGTCCCAGTCCTCGAGTTCGAGTAGATGGACCGGTCCGCCGCCCACGACACCGGCCGCATGCATCACGCCGTCGAGACGTCCGGTCACCGCAGTGGCGACCGCGAACGCCGCCTCCACGGCAGCTTCGTCGCCGACGTCGGCGACCACGGCGGAGAAGCGCTCGTGGGCGCGGTCCGGCGTCACCAGGTCGACACCCACGACGTGCGCACCATCGTCCAGCAACCGGTCGACGGTCGCCTCGCCGATACCCGACGCCGCGCCGGTGACCAGCATCGTCCGTCCGTCGAATCGTCCCATTGTCGTCTCCTCGTGTCACTGACCAGCCGTTGGAGCGCCGGACCATATCGGGCGGTCGCCCTGAAGGTCGCGGAGCTGCTCGACCCGAGCGATCTGCGACCACGAGTGGACTGGAGCTCTTAGGGTGGATCCATGCCCCGGCTCTCGGACGCAGCCCTGGTGGACGTCACCGCCACCGTGCTCGCCACGCCGCGTCTCGCCGAGCCCGATTCGTTCGTCCTCCACGCGCCGCTCGAGCTGCTCGCCCGCGCCGCCCTGCTCCCCCACACGTCGCCCCACCTCCGCCCCAGCGCGCACACCCGGATCACGTCGATCGCACAGCGGTTCGAGGCGTTCGGCCCGGCGTCCGAGGTCGACGACCGACCGTTCCCGCAGCCGGCCGACGCGCTCGATGCCCTACGCGCCGCGACCCGCGAAGGCGATCTCGACGAAGCGGCCCGCGCCGGTCGCTTCCTCGGTCGGACACTCGACGCCAACCACCTGTCGAGCGCGGTCGGCGACCTCCTCGCCCCGAGCCTGGCGGCTGCCGCGCACGGAACCATCTTCCTGCACCACCTCCCGCGCGCCACCCCGCGCTCGTCCCTCGCCGGCGCCATGTTCGGAACGCTGGCGCGTGAGGTCGCCCGCGAACCGGACTGGTCCCTGCGCTGGCAGGAGACGGGATGCCGTGGTGGAGGGGACCTGGCAGCGGCGCTCGCCTCGACCCCGGTGCTCGGGCAGCCGGGTTCGACCTTCATCCGACCGCTGATGGTCCAGGCCGAGGACTCCGGCCTCGCCGAAACCGTCGTCGGCGGGGCGATCGGCTCCGGTACCGACCCCCAGCTGGCGATGCGGGTGATCCTGCGCACGGCGACCGCGTCGATGCTCCTCGACGACCCGGACCACGCTCCCTACGGATGGTCGCACTGCCTCACCATCCCGCAGGGACTCCTGTCGACGCTGCCCACGACGTCCCGACCAACCGAGACCCTCGCGATCGCCGCCACCCACGTCGTCGGCTTCCGCGCCGCGCTGGGCGCGCAGCCGCTGGCCGACATCGACGGTCCGGCGGGACGAGTCGGAGCTGATGCCCTCGTCCCCGGCGTTGTGCGACCAGCGGCCGGCACCCTCCAGGCGGCGATCGACTTCGCAGCCGACCACGAGGACGCACACCTCACCAAGTACCTCGTCTCGTGCATGGACGCAGCGCGCGCCGATCCAGCGGGTGCGGCGCAGCATCTGGCGGCCGCGGTCCACCTCGCCGACTGGTGGCGGTCGCAGGACGACTGAACCGCGAGCGCCGCCGGACGCCACGCCGTAGCATCGCCGACGAATGGGGGAACTGCTGCGGTTCACGCTGGTCGGCGTGGTCACGGGCTCGGTCTACGCGATCGCTGCCAGTGGCCTCGTCGTGACGTACACGACTTCGGGCGTGTTCAACTTCGCGCACGGCGCCGTGGGGATGATCGTCGCGTTCGTCTACTGGCAGCTCAGCGTCGACCTCGGCGTCCCCGTCTGGATCTCCCTCGTCCTCTGCCTCGTGGTCGTCGCCCCGCTGATGGGCATCGCCATGGAACGGATCCTGTTCCGACGACTCGCCGGCGCGAACGTCGGCGTCTCGCTGGTCGTCACCGTCGGCCTCCTGGTGATGCTCCTGGGCCTCGGCCAGACCATCTGGTCGGGCAGCGAGGCCCGGGCGCTCCCCGACTTCTTCCCCGGATCCTCGTTCGAGGTGCTGGGGATCGTGGTGCGCCACCACGAGCTCACGATCCTGGTCGTGGCCGCCGGCGTGGCGATCGGACTCCGTCTGCTGCTGTTCCGGACGCGCATCGGCGTCGCCATGCGAGCCGTCGTCGACGACCCCGGCTTGGCAGCGCAGAACGGCATCATCCCCGAGCGCGTCTCGATGCTGGCGTGGGTCATCGGGACCGTGCTCGCCGGCATCGCCGGCATCCTCCTCGCTCCGGACCTCACGCTCAGCCACACCGGGCTGACACTCCTGGTGATCAACGGCTACGCGGCCGCGATCCTCGGGCAGTTGCGCAGCCTCCCGCTCACCTTCAGCGGTGCCCTGATCCTGGGCTGCCTGCAGTCCTACGTCGTGGGCTACGGGAGCCGCATCGACGTCGGGGCCGGACTCCTCGGCGGCAACTCGATCTTCTTCGAGATCTACCCGGTCATCCCGGTGGTCTTCCTGCTCGTGGTCCTGGTGTTCCTGCCCCAGACACGACTCCGGGTCGGGCGGGTGGTCGGTGCCGTCACCCCTCGTGTCCCCGACGCCGCGACCTCGCTCCGCCGGGGTGGGGCGTTCCTCGCCGTGGCGCTGATCGTGTCGGGGCTCCTCGACGACGTCCGCCTCTTCGACGCCACCACCGGTCTCGTGTTCGGGATGGTCATGCTGAGCCTGGTCCTCCTGTCGGGCCACGGCGGCCAGATCGCTCTGTGCCAGTTCACCTTCGTGGGGATCGGCGCACTCGTGATGGGCAAGCTCTTCCCCGACGGGCAGCTCCTCGGCATCGTCGTCGCCGGCGCGGTCACGGCCCTCGTCGGCGCCCTCGTCGCCCTCCCGGCGCTCCGCCTCCAGGACCTGTACCTCGCCCTGGTGACGTTCTCGGTGGCGCTGTTCGCCGACGAGATCGTCTTCAGTCACCCCGATGCCTACCCCAGCGGCGGCAACAGCTTCTTCGAGTCCGTGAAGCTCGGTCCGCTCGACCTGAGCGGCGATCGGGCGAAGTTCCTGGTGGCGGCCACGGGATTCACGGTCTTCGCGCTCTTCGTGCTGGCGACGCGGCGCAGCGCATTCGGTCGACGCCTCAGCGCCCTGTCCGACAGTCCGGCTGCGGCGGCGACCCTGGGGATGAGCATCCTCGGGACGAAGATCCGCGTGTTCGCGACGTCGGCGGCGATGGCCGGGATCGCCGGGGCCCTCTTCGGCGTCACCCGCGGATCAGCAGGCGCCATCGACTTCAACGCGATCCGCAGTCTGTTCGTGTTCCTGCTGGCGACCATCGGCGGCCTCACGACGGTCACCGGCGCGTTCATCGGCGGCGTCGTCTTCGCGGCCCTCCCGGTCGTCCAGAAGGAGGTCTTCGACAGCTCCGTCCAGCTCGAGGGTCTCTTCATCGGCATCGGGGCCATCGTCGTCAGCCGCCAACCGAACGGATTCGCCGGCGTCATCCTCGGCTGGTTCGGACGCCTCCGCCCCACCGGTTCGACCGGCGATGTCGATCCCGTCGACGACGCCACCGATGCTCGAGCTCCGGACCAGACTGACCCGAAGGTGACTCCCCCCGGTCAGGCTCCCCCCGGTCAGACGCGCGGTGTGCCGTTGCCCTCGTAGGCCACGAACCGTCCGTCGCACTGGAAGCCGTCGGCCGGTTGGACCCGCGTGAACTGCCCCTTGACGATCTCGAGGTAGGTCTCGCACACCCCGGGCCGTTTCGCGCCGATGTCGAGCGGTTCGGTCATGCCGAAGTTGTCCCAGGCGTGCATGCTCTGCAACTGCTGCAGCACTCCGTCGCGGGTGACGTTCGGACCGACCTCCTTCATCGCCTCGATCATCAACCGACCCGACAACCATCCGTAGAAGGCGAAGATGTCGACCTTCTGCGACGGGTCGATCTTGGCCATCCAGTCGAGGAAGAGGCGGACCTCGGGGACCGTCGCTGCGTCCTGTCCGAGATACAGCGCGTTCCCCATGCCGATGATCGCTCCGTTCAGCGGATCTGCACCACCAGCGGCCTTGAACAGGCCCGAGTCGTACGCGGCCGGTGAGGGGTAGCGCATGGGCGGGACGAAGCCCTGTTGTTCCATCGACTTCATGAACCGGGCGATGCCGGTCACGTCGAAGACGATCAGATACCCCTCGACGTCCTTTCCCTGCATCTGGATGGCGTCGGTCGTGAAGTTGGTCTCGGTGGCCTGGAACTCCCGGCCGTACACGAACTCGAAACCGACCGACTCGCACGCCTGCTGCTGCCACGCTGCGTTGGCCCGCGCGGCGTCAGCGTTGCCCCAGAAGATCGCCATCCGCTTGATCTTGTCGGTACCGAAGCGCGCCTTGAGATAGTCACAACCCGTCGTCGGCCACCCGACGTCGAAGGGGAACGGAGAGATGTGCGTGGCCAGGTCCTGGCGCCCCTTGGCCAGGGCACGGCCCACATCGAGCACGCCGGAACCGTCGATCTCGGGGACACCTGCGATGTCGCTGAGCGAGAACGACCCCGAGAAGGCGAAGACCTTGTCCTTCAGCTCCTTGTGACGCGACCGGTTCTGACCGGCATCGAAGTTGTCGTCGCCGGACACGACCTTGAACGTCCGGCCGAACAACCCACCCTGACTGTTCTGGTGGGCATAGGCCGCCTGCGTCCCCACGAGCGCCCCCCGGAAGAGACCGGGCACGGGCCCGGACAACGTCGACACGTTGCCGAGGATGATCTCCGACGCCGTCACCCCGACATCGGTCGCACCGCCGTTGCCACCCTGCGGGGCCGCCGCCTCGGGGGTCGACGGTCGCGCACCGCCCTCGGAGGCGCGGCCGCCGACACCGCCGCTCGAGTTCCCGCCGCCGTCGACCGTCGAGGACTCGTTGCCCGACAGCGCATCGACGCTCTGGTCCGCGTCCGACGAGGTCGAGTCCGCTCCCGCGTGCTGCGACCGGGACACGTCCGCTCCCCCGACACCCGTCCCGTCGGCGGCGAGTTCGGCCGAGATCTCTGCCTCGCTCAGCCGCCCACCACAGGCTGCGGCCACGGTGACGAGCACCAACAGCGCAGCGAAGAAACGCCTGCGATCCCTCATGTTCCCCCAACGTGCCGACCCCAACACCACCGACGTGTCGCCGATGCGTTGGGTACTGTACGACACGATCGATGTCGCCATCAGCGGATGACGGCGTCGGCAGGGGACGGAACTGGGGACGATGGGTCGATCGACGGTCGATGACGACGTGGCGCCTGCGCTCGAACTGCGCGGCGTCCGGGCGGCGTACGGACGGATCGAGGTGCTGCGCGGTGTCGACCTCGTCGTCCCGCACGGTTGCGTCTTCGCGCTCCTCGGGCCCAATGGCGGCGGCAAGACCACCACGCTCAACGTGATCAACGGGCGCCTCCCTCCGACCCAGGGCTGCGTCCACATCGGAGGCGTCCACGTGAACGGCGCGTCGACCGCCAGGCTCGCCCGAGCGGGCGTCTGCAGCGTGCCGGAGGGCCGGGGAGTCTTCCCCAACCTCACCGTCGACGAGAACCTGCTCCTGGCCACCTACTCGACCGACGAGCGATCCGCGGACGAGATCCGGGCGCGAGCGTTCGCTCGCTTTCCCCGTCTCGGCGAGCGGCGAAACCAGGTCGCCGGAACCCTGTCCGGGGGCGAACAACAGATGCTGGCGATGGCCAGGGCGCTGACGGTCGATCCGTCGCTGCTGTTGCTCGACGAGTTGTCGATGGGGTTGGCGCCGGTCATCGTCGAAGGCCTCTACGAGGCCGTCGCCGACCTCGCCCGTGAGGGCATCACGATCCTGCTCGTGGAGCAGTTCGCACGCATGGCACTGCCGGTCGCGGACTACGCCGGCATCATGGTCCATGGCCGGATCGCCGTCGTGGGTGAACCCGGCGACCTCGCCGGCGATCTCGACGCGGCCTACCTCGGAGGGTCGGCGGCATGAGGATCGGATCGCGAGCTCGTGGCGCCCTGATGACCGCCGCCGGGCTCAGCCTCGTCGTCGGCCCCTTCGTGGTCCCGTCCTCCGCGCAGGAAGAGGAGCTGATCGGCTACCTCGGCCTCGCCGACAGCGACGCCATCACCCAGACCGGGGGCGATCCATCCCAGGCGGGCTACCCGCAGGTCCAGGCGAAGCTCGCCCACACCTATTCCTCCTTCGACACCGGAGCCAACGGGCTCGCGCTGGCGAGCTCCGCCTGGCCCGGCGAGTTCGTCGGGAACCTCGGGAGCCTGGCGCAGGTGTTCGGCGCACCCGCGGAGGCCGGGGTCCTCAACTACCCCGTCCGGGCCGAGGCGAGCACCGCCGGGCCGGCCGAGGCCAGCGGACCGGGCATGGACGCACGGGTCGACGGAGCGGTGGCCGAGGCGGTGGCGACCTCGGGCGCCTACGACGGCGAGGGGTCCGCGTTCTTGACCTACGGCGACGTCCGCTCGGTGAGCCGGTCCGAGCTCGTCGACGGCGTCCTCGTGGTGACCGCGTCGTCGACCGTGAGCGACGTGTCCATCGGCGGAGTGATCACCATCGATGCCGTGCACACCACCGCGATCGCTCGGAGCGACGGTGCCACGGGCAGCAACGACGGCAGCACCAGCGTCACCGGGCTCGAGGTCGGGGGGCAGCCAGCACGCGTCGACGAGCACGGTGTCCACGCTGGTGACGGCAGCACCGAGAACCCCGCCGATGCGGTTGCCCAGACCGTGATCGACGACGTCCTGTCGAACTTCGCCGAGGCGTTCGAGGTCGAGGTGTACCTGAGCAAGCCGCGGTCGACCGACGACGGCAGTCTGCAGGAGTACCGATCGGGAGCGCTCGTCGTGAGCCTCGTCGCCGGCGACCCTGACGCGGGCCAGGGCGGCGACGGCGTCCTGGCCGTCGGCGGCTCCAACGCCTACGCGCAGGCCACATCCGGGGTCCCGTTCACGGCCATCCCGCTCCCACCGGTCAGCGCGGTGCCCTTCGAGGCGTCCACGGGCACCGCGGTCCCCGACGGTGGCGGCTGGTCTCCGACGGACTCCGTCACGCCCGACCTGGATCCGCTCTCCCCGGCCCCCGCGGGCCACACACCCGAACGACTCGCCTCCGCGCCGGTCCTCGACTCCGTCCCCATCGTGGACCGCTTCTCGGGTCTCGGGTTCGCCATGTCGACCGTCGTCCTGCTCGGCGCCCTCCTGGCCGGACG
>JBFIHN010000148.1:0-7959 GCA_041601775.1 Acidimicrobiales bacterium | reverse complement strand
GTTGACCTTCGACGGTGAGGAGATCGCGCTCGACAGCTCACGGTGCACGTTCGAGGAGCAGGACGCGGCCGCCGGCGGCGGCACGATCGAGTTCGTCGCCCAGGGCACGGGCACCACCGCAGCCGGCGACGAGGTCCTCGTCGACGTGAGCCGCTACAGCGAGGAGAGCCAGTTCGCCGGCGACCGCGTCTCGATCACCATCGGCGACTTCGCCACCGGCGCCTCGTACTCGGGCAGCGACGACGCAGGCACCGTCAGCGAGGACGGGGCGACGGTCGAAGCCGATGACTTCCCCCTGGTCTCCGACGACGATCTCTCGGAGACGACGATCGCCTTCTCGATCGACTGCGGCTGAGCGCCGCTCGGTTGCTCACGTCATCGACGTGAGCAACTCCCACAGCGCGTCGACGTGCTCCTCGGTCGTCCACGTCTGCCCGACGCAGAGTCGGATGGCGGGTCGGCCGTCGAGCACGGTCGGCGTGACCAGCGCCTGACCCGAGGCGTTGACGGCGTCGGCGAGGGCGGCGGTACGAGCGTCGGTGTCGTCGCCGGTGAGGCGGACGCACACCAGGTTGAGGGCCGGCGGCGCGGCGAACTCGAAGCGCTCGTCGTCGAGCACGCGGTCGGCCAGCAGGCGTCCCAGTCGCACGTGCTCGCGTACGTGGCGGGCAAGACCCTCGGCGCCGTAGTGGCGCATGACCATCCACGGCTTGAGCGCGCGGAACCGGCGGCCGAGCGGGATCTGCCAGTCGCGGAAGTCGACGACGGCCCCCGCCTCGCTGGCCTCGTTGCGCAGGTACGCGGGGGTGATCGACAGCGCATCGACCAGTGGCTGGGCGTCGGCCAGCCACAGGCACGAGCAGTCGAAGGTGGTGAAGAGCCATTTGTGGGGATTGAACGACCACGAGTCGACGACGTCGGCGCCATCGGTGACCCATCGCAGTTCGGCACACACCGCAGCCGAGCCGGCCATCGCCGCGTCGACGTGGCACCACACGTCGGCCTCACGACAGATCCGAGCGACCTCGACCACGGGATCGACGCCCATCGACGACGTCGTCCCGACGGTCGCACAGCACCAGAACGGCACCAGGCCGGCGCGACGATCCGCGTCGATCGCCTCGGCCAGCGCAGCCGGGTCCATGCCGAAGGCTGCGTCGCTCGGGATCGACCGCACCTGATCGTCGGCCAGTCCGGCCACCCGGGCGCCCTTCACGATCGACGAGTGGGCCTGGTCCGAGGCATAGGCCCGGAGCGCCGACAGGTCGCCGCCGGGAGTCACCCGGTTGCGGGCCGCGAGGATCGTGCACAGGGTCGACGACGACGCCGAGTCCTGGAGCACGCCGCCACCGGGGCCGTCGTGGGCATGGAGGAAGTGGTCGGGGAGGCCGAGCAACTGCACGAACCAGTCGAGCATCACCATCTCGACCTCGGTGCACGCCGGGCTCGTCGACCAGTTCATCCCGTTGACACCGATACCCGACGAGATGATGTCGGCCAGTACGCCGGGGCCCGACGTGTTGGCCGGGAAGAACGCGAAGAACGACGGGTGCTGCCAGTGGGTGAGGCCGGGCACGACCACGTCGTCGAGGTCCGCCAGCACCGTGGCGAGATCCTCGCCCTGCGCCGGTGGGGAGTTCGGCAACGCGCCGACGGTGTCGCCGGGTTCCGTCGGCGACTGGACGGGGAGCGTCCCGACCCGTTCCCAGTACGACGCGACCCAGTCGACGTAGGCGTGTCCGAGTCGGCGGAACTCGTCGGGGCTCATGTGGTCGCCGTGCATGGATCGGACACTAGACTTCCCACATGGAAGAGCCTTTTGCACAGCACACGGCCGTCCATCCCCGGTTCGCCAAGCTGGGCCTGACGTTCGATGACGTCCTGCTGGTCCCGGGCGAGTCGGACGTCCTCCCGCACGAGGTCGACACGTCGACGCAGTTGACCCCCAAGATCCGCCTCGCGATCCCGATCCTGTCGGCGGCGATGGACACGGTCACCGAGGCCAAGTTGGCCATCGCGTTGGCCCGGCACGGTGGCATGGGGATCATCCACCGCAACCTCTCGATCGACGACCAGGCCGTTGAGGTCGACCGGGTGAAGCGGTCGCAGTCGGGCATGATCGAGGACCCGGTCACCCTCAGCGCCGACGCCCACGTGTACGACGCGCTCGACCTGATGGCCAAGTACAAGGTCTCGGGTGTCCCGATCGTCGATCACGACGGCCACCTCGTCGGGTTGTTGACCAACCGCGACCTCCGCTTCGTCGACGACCACGACCAGCCGATCAGCGCGGTCATGCGCCAGCCGCCGCTCATCACCGGCAAGGTCGGCACCACCCTCGACGAGGCCAAGCAGATCCTGTGGAAGGGCCGCATCGAGAAGCTCCCCATCGTCGACGACGACAACAAACTCTGCGGTCTGATCACGATCAAGGACATCACCAAGCGGGACGACTTCCCGTCGGCCACCCAGGACGAGCGAGGCCGACTGCGGGTCGGGGCCGCGGTCGGTGTCGGGCCCGACGTGCTCGACCGTTGTGACGCCCTGGTCGATGCCGGCGTCGACGTGTTGGTGGTCGACACCGCCCACGGACACAGCCGTGGCGTGCTCGACACCGTCAAGGAGGTCAAGTCACGCTGGGACGTCGAGGTGGTGGCCGGCAACATCGCCACCGCCGACGCCGTTCGGGCGCTCGTGGCCAACGGCGCCGACGCGGTCAAGGCCGGCATCGGACCCGGATCCATCTGCACGACCCGGGTCGTCGCCGGTGTCGGGGTCCCGCAGATCACCGCGATCGTCGACTGCGTCGAGGCGGCGTCCGAACTCGGCGTGACCGTGATCGCCGACGGCGGCGTCCAACACACCGGCGACATCGCCAAGGCGCTGGCCGCCGGCGCCAACACCGTCATGCTCGGCTCGATGTTCGCCGGCGTCGACGAGGCGCCCGGCGAGGTCATCGTCCACCAGGGCGAGCGCTACAAGGAATACCGCGGCATGGGCTCGATGGGCGCCATGGGCGACCGCTCGTCCGCCGGCGACGAGTCCAAGAAGGCGCGGAGCTTCTCCAAGGACCGCTACTTCCAGGGTGACGTCGACGACGTCGAGAAGCTCGTGCCCGAGGGCATCGAGGGACGGGTCGCCTACAAGGGCTCGATCGCTCCCCTGCTCCACCAGTTCACCGGTGGTCTCCGGGCGGCGATGGGCTACTGCGGCACCCCGACCATCGACGATCTCCGCACCAAGGCCCAGTTCGTGCGCATCTCCGGCGCCGGCCTGCGCGAGTCACACCCCCACGACATCACCATCACCAAGGAAGCTCCGAACTACCGATCCAGCTGACCCCGTCGGATCAGCGTCCGGTGACGCGGGTCAGGAGGTCGACGAGCATCGTGCCCGTCGCACCCCAGATCGTGTCGCCCACCAACTCGAAGAAGTGGATGGAGCGCTCGACGCCTTCCCACGACCACAGTTCGGCCCGGTGCACGTCCGGGTCGAGCAGTTCCTGGAGCCGGACGTGGAGGATGGCGTCGACCTCGTCGTCGTTGGCCGTGAGGTCGGGACGTCCGGGGAGGATGCCGACGAACGGAACGATGAAGCTCTGACTGGTGACCGTCGACAGGTGGTCGAGTTCGCCGATCTGTTCGGGAACGGCAGGATCGAGGTCGATCTCCTCCATGGCCTCGCGCGTCGCCGTGTCCCACAGGTCGACATCGCCAGCGTCGCGACGACCACCGGGGAAGCTCACCTCACCGGTGTGGGAGCGCAGCTGCCACGACCGACGGGTCAACACCACCCACACGTCACCGGCGTGCTCGTAGAGCGGCACGAGCACCGCCGACGCGCCGTGCGACGTGGACTCGGCCGGTGAGGGCCTCGGCGCCGGGCTGGCGGCCAACGAGGCACGGATCTCGGTGAGCATCGGCGCCCTCGCCCCCGCGAAAGGGGCTGGAGGGCCGGCAACTGCTCCCGGCGGACGCGGGATGTGTTGCGGGCCGCCGCGAGCGGTCAAGGGTCGAGGAGGTCGCCCACGGTCTGTCCCGTGGCCACGTCGCCACCTTCGACCAGCGTCTCGAGGATCTGCCGCATGCCGCCGATCTTGAGCTGCTTCATGAGGTCGCCGGGGCCGGTCTCGCCGCGCTCCCACTCCATCCAGTGTTCGAGCAGCTTGTCGGGGTTGGGCGGGGGAAGCTCCATACGACCCACAGGCTACCGGGACGTCGGATCCCGCCGACGATCCGTGAACGAGAAACGCCGGGCCTCTCGGCCCGGCGTTCGCTCAGTTGTCTCGGTGCGAGACGGACAGGCTCAGAAGCCCATGCCGCCCATGCCACCCATGCCACCCATGCCACCGCTGGGATCACCCATCGGCATCGCCGGCTCGGGTTCGGGCTTGTCAGCCACGAGGCACTCGGTGGTGAGGACCATCGCCGCGATGGACGCTGCGTTCTGCAGCGCCGCACGGGTCACCTTGGCGGGGTCGATGACGCCGGCCTTGACCAGGTCCTCGAACTCGCCGGTGGCCGCGTTGAGGCCGATGGAGCCGGTCTCGCGCTCGACCGCTTCCACCACGACGGCCCCTTCGAGGCCGGCGTTCTGGGCGATCTGACGAGCAGGAGCGGCGAGTGCGTTGTAGACCGCACGGGCGCCGGTGGCCTCGTCGTCGGACTGCTTGCGACGGTTGATGACCTTCTCGACCGCAGGACGGGCCCGGAGCAGGGCGGTGCCGCCACCGGCGACCACGCCTTCCTCGATGGCCGCACGGGTCGCCGAGAGGGCGTCCTCGATGCGGTGCTTCTTCTCCTTGAGCTCGACCTCGGTCGCAGCGCCGACACGGACGACGGCGACGCCACCGCTGAGCTTGGCGAGGCGCTCCTGGAGCTTCTCGCGATCCCAGTCGGAGTCGGTCTCGTCGATCTCGCGCTTGATCTGCTCGACGCGACCGTCGACGTCCTCGGCCGAACCGCCACCCTCGACGACGGTGGTGTCGTCCTTGGTGATGATCACCTTGCGGGCGGTGCCCAGCAGGTCGAGGGTCGTGTTCTCGAGCTTGAGCCCGATCTCCTCGGCGATGACCTGGCCACCGGTGAGGACGGCCATGTCCTGGAGCATGGCCTTGCGGCGCTCACCGAAGCCGGGAGCCTTCACCGCAGCGGCGTTGAACGTGCCGCGGATCTTGTTCACGACCAGCGTGGCGAGGGCTTCGCCCTCGACGTCCTCGGCGATGATGACGAGCGGCTTGCCCGACTGCATGACCTTCTCGAGGACCGGGAGCACGTCCTGGATCGTCGAGATCTTCGAGCCGAAGAGCAGGATGTAGGGGTCCTCGAGGACCGCTTCCTGGCGCTCGGGGTCGGTGACGAAGTAGGGCGAGAGGTAGCCCTTGTCGAACTGCATGCCCTCGGTGAACTCGAGGTCCATGCCGAAGGTGTTCGACTCTTCGACGGTGACCACGCCGTCCTTGCCGACCTTGTCGATGGCGTCGGCGAGAACCTTGCCGATGCTCTCGTCGGCAGCCGAGATGGCGGCGACCTGAGCGATCTCGCTCTTGTCGTCGATCTCGTTGGACTGCTCGGCGATGGAGTCGACGGCTGCGGCGACCGCGGCCTCGATGCCCTTCTTGAGCCCCATGGGCGACGCGCCGGCGGCCACGTTGCGGAGGCCTTCCTTCACGAGCGCCTGAGCGAGCACGGTGGCGGTGGTGGTGCCGTCGCCAGCGATGTCGTTGGTCTTGGTCGCCACCTCCTTCACCAGCTGAGCGCCCATGTTCTCGAAGGGATCTTCGAGCTCGACCTCACGGGCGATGGACACGCCGTCGTTGGTGATGGTCGGTGCGCCGAACTTCTTCTCCAGGACGACGTTGCGACCCTTGGGGCCGATCGTCACCTTCACGGAGTCGGCCAGACGGTTCACGCCGGCCTCGAGGGCGCGGCGAGCTTCGTCGCCGAACTTGAGTTGTTTTGCCATTGGTGAATCAGTCCTTACTTGACGATGGCGAGTACGTCGCGGGCGTTGAGGATCAGGAGGTCCTCGCCACCGGAAGCGATCTCGGTGCCGCCGTACTTGCTGTAGACGACGGTGTCGCCGACAGCGACGTCGACCGGGATGATCTCACCGGTGGTGTCGGAGCGCTTGCCCGGGCCGACGGCCAAGACTTCACCCTGCTGGGGCTTTTCCTTCGCGGTGTCGGGAATGACCAGGCCGCTGGCCGTGGTCTCCTCGGACTCGCTCGGACGTACGACGAGGCGATCCTCGAGGGGCTGGAGATTCATCGCTGGCGCCTCCATGTGTGACGCAATTAGCACTCGGATAGGACGAGTGCCAACGGTAGACAATGCCGCTGGCACTCGCAACCCCAGACTGCTAACTCTCTCCGATTGGTGGTTCAGCTGACCCGCTTCACCAACACGGTGGCGCTCCCGAGCCCGACGAGGTCGCCGTCATGGAGCGTGATGGCGCCGGCGATCGGGTTGCCGTTGAGCGTCGTCCCGTTCGAGGAGTCACGGTCTTCGATCTCGAGATGCTCCCGGTCGCCCCGGAGCGTGGCATGGCGTCGCGAGACGGTGTCGTCGTCGACGGTCAGGTCGGCGTCGACCGAGCGGCCGATGACCGCGGGGAGCGACAGGATCGAGATGATGGCCCCCCGGGCGGCGCCACCGACCACGAGCAACAGGGCGATCGGCAGCGGGGGGTCGCCACCCAGGAACTCGTCGAGTCGGGTGTCGACACGCGGGACCATGCCCGTCGGCTCGGACGGTGGTCCGGGATCGCTGATGGTCATCGATGCTCCTCGGGTGCTGATGCCTCCACGATGCCGCGGGATCGGAGCCATGTCACCGCGCGCTGGGTCTCACGCTCGACGGTGAACGCGGTCCACGCGGCTGACGCCCGGCTCGTGGCCACCCGCTCCCGGAAACGCCGCAGACCACCCTTGCCGCGGTAGGCGGCGTAGAGCTCGGCGATCGTCTCGTCGTCGACGCCCAACTCGTCGGCGACGGCGAAGAACTCGTCGACATCGCTGCGTGGCTGCGGCTCGCTCGGGATCAGGACGTGGACACCCTCCACCAACGCGGGCAGGTCGGCGTCGTCGTCGACGCCGTAGTAGAGCGACGTGCCCGAGCGTGGATCGAACCACCAGTCGCCGTCGGGATGGATGTCGTTGCGCGCCAGGATCAGCGACTCGACGTCGACGTCGGTGATGTCGAGGTTCCCGGGCGTGGACGGCGATGGCACGAACCCACGGTACGGGGTCGCAGGCATGCAGCCATTCCACTACACAGGAGTCATACACCTGCGACCAAAGGAGTCCCGATGGGACTGTTCGACAAGCTGAAGAAGAACGCAGACAAGGCCAAGGGCCTGGCCGAGAAGAACGCCGGCAAGATCGCCGACGGCGTCGACAAGGCCACCGACATGGTCGACAAGAAGACCAAGGGCAAGTTCACCGACAAGCTCGACAAGGTCGACGACGCCGCCGAGAAGTTCGCGAAGAAGGCCGGCGAGGGCGACACGCCGCCCCAGGGCGACGCCGGATAGTCCGGGCGACGACGGGTTCTCAGGCCGGGAGCGACAGGTTGGGGTCGGCTCCGGTGTCGAGCGGCGAGGCGCCGTCGCGCTGGAGCGACCACCAGCCCGATGCCGCGACCATCGCGGCGTTGTCGGTGCAGTTGGCCCGCTCGGGCAGGTAGGCAGCGAGGCCATCGGCCTCGCAGACGTCGAGGATCGACTCGCGCAGCCGCGAGTTCGCCGCCACCCCACCGCCGATCGCGATGCCCTTGGCCCCGGTGTCGGCGGCGGCCTGTCGGGTCTTGGTGACCAACACGTCGACCACGGCCTCCTGGAACGACGCCGCGACGTCCTCGGTCGTGGCATCGGGGTTCTTGCGGGCGTGGTTGACCACCGCCGTCTTCAGTCCCGAGAACGAGAAGTCGTACGGGCGGTCGGCCAGCGCTCGGGGGAATC